>DCHL01000038.1:6154-15912 GCA_002317595.1 Lachnospiraceae bacterium UBA1753
AACAACCTCATCCTCCACCGGACTCGCCTGATCAGTTGCATAAATGGTATTCCTGCCATTATTTGCACTGCCATCCTCGTCCGCCGCACTCTCCATCTCATCCGTCAGCGTCTCTCTCTTACGCTTCCTCAGAAAATCGATTGCCATATTGTGAGCTATTCGCGACATCCAGGCCTTGTGTCCGGTTCCTGGCCGGTACTTCTCCGCCTGCTCCCACAGCTTTATGAAAAAATCTGAAGTGAGATCCTCAGCGTTCTCTTTACTTCCAACCACGCTGAAAATGACCGAATAGATATAGCCGATATAATCCTGATAGATATCCTTAAGGGGGTCTTTGTCACCATGCTGCATTCGCACCATGCATTCATCAAACTGTGAATCTGTCACCTTTTTTCCCCTCTATCAACATTTATACGCATTAACAATTAATATTTTTTGGTAAAAAATAATATTTCTATATTAATCCAACCTGAAGCGATGCTTTTGACACCTTCACTCCATTCTGGTTTCGGATAACTGCCTTAATCCTGATGAGTCCATAGGTGTCATTTTTCTCATCCACCTTGCCCTCGACAGTAAGTGTATCTCCAATATACACAGGCTTCATGAACTTAGCCTCACAGCTGTGCACCAGCGACTTCTCACCAGGCAGATATACTCCTGCGAGAGTGGAATACAGCGACGAGGTGAGCATTCCAAATACCACGACACCATCATATCCCTTCGCCTTCGCAAACTCCTCGGAGGAGTGCAGTGGATTCACATCCCCTGTCATTGCCCTGAAGGAATCCTGCATCTCCTGGGTAATTGTCACCGAGAAGCTCTCGGTATGGCCCAGTTCAAGCTCTTCGTATGTGAAATTATTCATTAGTCTTCATCCTTAAAATCAGGTCGACCATCTCGCCGACATTCTTGAGTTCACCGACCTCCTTCAGATTGAACTTGAGGCCAAATTTTTTCTCCATATTGATAACGAGATTAATGTGCTCAAGCGAGTCCCAGTCCTCGATATCCTCAGCATTTGTCGAGTCCACAATCTCCAGCTCGTCATCATCAAAGACATCCCTGAAGATTTCTGTAACTTCCTCGAATATTTCTTCCCTTGTCATTCTATTCCTCCACTTTCTCAAGCAGCCCGGCTGCCAGAAGCTTATCATTCAGCTCGATAATCTCATCCACAGGGGCATCAATTATCTCGCTTATCTTAAACAGGTCATTGCGTCCATCGCTGTATGCAATCAGGTCCTTCAGATGCAATGTCTGCTTGTAGGTCTCCTTGCTGCTGATTGTAGGCACGAGCCCTCTCTTTCCAAGCTGAGGCTCGCCGTAGCAGGTCAGTCTGTACTTGCCGTTCTTCTCAAGGGCCCTGATACAAGCTGTCATCACCTCGTATCCACCCTCAAATCCCGCGGGCGTCACCAGCGTCATATCATCGCCTGAGGTGTGATACTCTGGATACTCATGATACTTGCTTCTGCAGAATCCCACAACAGGAATATCAACTCCTGGTGCCTGATACTGTCTCTCGTCAGACCCTCTCTTGAGATATGAGTAATCACTGTATTTTCCATCTGTATGGTATTTCAGGATATTGACAAGCACTTCATCCGCCAGTGTGTCTCCATACCGCGAATGAACAATCGAGTAATCCCTGTCATCGCCCACGCAGGAGAGCACGAAACCGGCCTTCACCTTCTTCTGAAGTTCTTCCATATTGAGTGCCAGATAGGTAATCGCACCAATCGTCTCCGGAGCGAACACAAATCTGTAGGTATATCTCCTCTTCTCCATGGATTTCACATAGTTAATCAGGAACGTCGAGAGCACAGGCCCTGAGCACTCGTTATTCGCCATGGAAGGGTGGCATACATACGTGGTAAAAAATATCTCCTCTTCACTCTCTCCAGGAATGATAAGCTCTGCGTAGTTCAGTACTCCATCAGTAAGGCTGCTCTTTATCACTCCGTGATAAGTGCCTTCCTTGAGAGTCAGTCGCTGCTCCTCTGTAATTGCCCATCCAAATCTCTCTTTGTAGTAGGATGTGACATACGGAATAAGCGTCGGCTGCTCAGGCAGAGTATACAGATGCTCAGTAAGTTCTTCAAGAGTGAAGTCGGCATCTACAGGCGTCGAGTACCCTAGTACATGAAGATTCCGCTCCTTAAAATCTGCTATTTTTTCCCCGTCAGGCGTGATGATATACGCATCATCGCAGTTCCATTCCTTCGGAACAGTCCAGTCCATCACCTTGCTTCCACAGGGCACAGACTTAATCTCAAGGTCAGGTATTTCCCTTTTTAGTATTTCAAGAGTCTCGCGTACACCGTCTCCCGTCAGGCTCCTGTTTATCGGAAACAGTTCCTCGCAGAGCGCATACATTTTTTCTCCGACTGCTGACATTACCAATCCTCCTACTTCTCCTTGGAAGTATCTCTTACTTCTCCTGCGAAGTATATGTACAGATTTTTCTGCTTCTGTTATTGTTCACGTCATCGGCAATAATCGGGTATACGGTACCCATGTCGATAACCTTCATATCTATTCCGTTTGCCACGAACCGTCTTGCGGCACCAGCCTTCACGAAATCCTCCTCGAAGGGATATATCGTGATAAAAATATCCTCATCAAGATCCCTGACATTCATGGAGTATGTCCTCGTAGACTTCTCTCCGTTCTCGTCAATATAATCCGCCGTGAAGTCCTTGAGGTATCTGTAGGTGATTCCTTCCATCTCCTCAACGTAGTGCACGAAGGTGAAGGAATGCTGACACTCAACATCAATAAAGATATTCTTGGCATTATGGTCCTTGCAATATGTAAAGGGTGACTCAACACCAAAGGAACTCTTGTAGTCCACGCTGCACAGTTCCTCCTTATCAGCTCCCCACACAGCAAAGGAATAAATCGGATGCTTCGTCCTCTTGAAGTCCTTCCTCTTGAGTGCCATCTTACCGAGGGAACCGGTCTTGCAGGGAGTCTTATAGTAATCAAAGGTCTTACCCTTACAGAAATCCCAGTTGAAGGTTGGTACTAGTATCGTTCCCGTAGGGCCGATTATATCAATTATTCCATCAAGGAACACATTGAGGTCCGTGTCATCCTCATGCTCTATACATGCGTAGAGCAGTCGCTTTAAATCAGATGAAATCCAGACCTTGTCGCCTTCCTTGAGCCCGAAGAGTTTAGGAAGGTCCCTTAACTTTACATATTCTTCCATAATTCTGCAATCCTTATTTTTTCCACACAAGATATCTCTGCTTTAATTTGTGACAGTAATCTTGATTGTGGCCTTCTTACCCATTATCTTCGCAGTAATCTTGACTTTGCCTCTGTTGTGCGGCGTGACAACACCGTCCTCAACCGTGGCAATGGAGGGGTTTGAGGTTGACCACTCGGCATCATCTGCATCAATGTCATCAAATCCAGGAGTAGTGATGATATCAACAATTGCAATATCCCCATCATCAAGACTCAATTTCGTAGTATCTGCAACGAGCTTCAGCTTCTTGATATTGTGGATTACTGTCACCTCGCAGGTATACGTGTAATCATTGATTGTCGCATTGATTACCGTTGTTCCAATTCCAACAGGAGTTATTATACCACGGTCATCGATTGTCGCCACAGTCTCATCATCTGATGAGAATTCCACAACTGCTCCCAGACTATTTTTTACCTTGAGCTTTTTAGTCGTACCTTCCTTGATTGTTGCCTTTGAGAAGGACAGCTTTGGTATCTTTACCTTGAGTGTTGCTGTGTACTTCGCCACATTTTTTTCGCTGCTGTACCAGGCCGTAACCTTCACGGTTCCCGACTTTAAGCTGTCATTAATCAGGATGTTTCCATCCTCATCTATCTCTGCATATTTTTCGTTTGACAGCGTCCACTTATCAGGCACCACATCTGTTCCCGTTATGAACTCATTCGCATCTATTTCCTGTCCTGGTGTCACAGCTGCTGATGTGAATTTGAACACAGGCTTCTCAATATCCACAGAAATTGTATCAACTGGAACGTATTCATTGTCTTCCAATACAAGTCCTGTCACCTTGACTGTTCCAGCCTTTTTAGCAGTGAGAACTCCATACTTTGAAACCGATGCAACCTTGGAATTGCTGACCTTGTACTTCACGAAATTGGCAGAAACTGAAAACCTGTCACGGATATCAACCTTCTGCTTTACAATTACGGTCTCCTCGTCAACTTCCTTCCAGCGTGCGTAGAGCGTGATGTCACTGGTCTGCTTCACAGTACTCTGAGCTGTAATCTTGCTTCCTCCCTCAGATTCCGTGTACCATCCGGCAAAAATATAGCCTTCACGCTTCGGCGACGGAAGTTCTCCATACTTTTCATCATAGGTTACACCTATCGCCTTCTCTGTCTCGCCGTCGTCAAACACTCCCCCGTCTGCATCGAGAAATGCCGTATAACTGTTTGCACTCCATCCAGCGTAGATTATGCCGCTTTCAGCTAAATCACCATTGTAAATCGTTGCTGAAGTAACTTCATTCTCGCAGTTCTTCTCCTTGAACCATCCGACAAACTCATATCCCTGTCTCGAAGGCACATTGGTAATCTCACCAATTTCAAGTCCGAACTTAACGTCCATCTTCTCAGTCACCTTGCCGCTGTCAAAGACACCGCCGTTTGCATTAAGTGAAAGCGTGTAGGTCTTTTCGGTCCAGATGGCATAGAAGATGACTTCTCCGCCATCCTCTGCGCAGAGCTGGCTCAGTTCAGTTCCAGGTGCATAGCCGTCTCCGGTTCCGTTAGCCTTAGTATTCCACTCCTTGAAGTCATATCCCCTATTGATGAAAAGCGTAGATTTCTCAAGCTTGAACTGCTCGTCGTAAGCTACTTCCTGTTCCTTCTCAGTTCCCACGCCGCCGTTTGGATTATATTTTACTTTATACTTTCCTGCTGTCCAGACTGCATACAGGGTGTGGTCATTGTCAATCGTAACTATTGTTTCCTCATATACGTTAACAGTTCCCCCCTTTGTTCTGCTCCATCCATCAAACTTATATCCTACTCTCTCAGGAGTTGGAAGTTCTCCGTAAGTGAGCTCATATGTGACGGTCTTTGTCGTAGTAGGCACATCGTCTGCAAAGTGCCCGCCATCAGCATCAAAGGTCACCGTGTACTGCTCTGCTTCCCAGATTGCATAAAGGTCAATTGTCTTATCCTTCTCGCCAGAGAGCGCATCCACCGTCTCGCCTGGAGTATAGGCTGTGCCTTTTCCATCAGACTTTGTATTCCATTCCTTGAATTCATAGCCTTTTCTGGTATACTCACACTCTTTAATTGTCACCTGCTCATCACAGTAAGCAGGAACAGAATCTGCCTCATCTGCCCCAAAGTTTTTATGATAATTTATGGTGTATTTTTTCCGCTCCCAGGAAGCATAGAGGGTGAAATTTTCTTCCTCATCAACGATTGATGTACTTGTAACATAGGATGTGCCATTCTTCACCTTGCTCCATCCAAGGAATTCACTTCCTGATTTAGTAGGGGTATCAAGCTCGCCATACGCACTCGCATATTTCACGGCCTTCTGCTTAGTTTTAGCCTCATCACTGAAGCTGCCACCGTTTGCATCAAGCGTAACCGTCATGCTCTTTGCTTCCCACCTCGCATAGAGTGTGTACCCGTCCTCTTTTGTCAGGTCAAGAACTGTAATCTTCGAGCTGGAATCAAAAGTACTTGTCGTGTACCAGCCGAGGAAATTATATCCCTTCTTCGTGGGTGCAAGAAGCGTAAACGTACCGCCTTCCTGTGGATCGTAATTTGAAATATTGCCGCTGTTGTTGGTTCCACCGTCAAGCTGATAATTTATAGTAACTCCGTTAGATGACTTGACAGCAACAATACTGTTATTGTATCCATCTCGAACCGCTATTGCCTTAACAACATCACCTTCTTTAACACTGAAGGCTGATTTATAAATGTAAGACTTGGATGATCCAGCCGAAGGATTCCATTCATCATTTACAGAATAGAAAATCCTATCACTTCCACTGCTTGTAATTGTAGCCTTACCATTATTAATGGTGATTACAGGCTTGAAGGCCCTTTCCTTTGCAGAATCGACTCCACCATATGTCCATCCATTGGCTGCTGAGTCGTGTAAACACGATGGGACATATGAATCCCAATAGCTTTCTTCTATGTGGGATAGATAATATGAGTCTGATGTATCCCTGTATCTTGCTGTACTCTTCAAATAGTAACCATAGTAAATATTACCCGAATTATCCTGATCATCCCAGGTCGTATCGATATTGTACCAGGAGCCCTCTGTCCATACCTTATTCCATGCATGGTCGGAACTTGTCACACCTATACACTCAATATTTTTTCCGTTGCAAAGCATCTCGTACGCGAGAGTATAGCCTGCACATACCGGCTTCTTTAACACCAGTGCACTATATGCACTCTGAGTAAACTCCTTGTACTCATTGACATGCCTGGTGTTGATTGAGTCATGGTTGTATGTAACTTCTTCCGTCAGACGGTCATGAAGTATCTTAATCAGAGCCTCTCCTGTGGCACTTCCTGCCGCTGAATAATATTCCTGAATTGAAGTATTCATGGCGGTGGTCGCCTTACTTCTGTTTGTGCCACTGACAAAGTTCCCGTATACCATCGGTGCCAGTCTCATTGCACTCTCGTTTCCGACGCATCCTGAATACAGAAAATAGAACTGCGGATTTGAATATCTGAAAATATAGTATAATTTCTGAAACTCGTCATAGCTTGAAAAAGTCCCGGACTCCGCCGTGCACATTGCAAAATAATAAAATTTCTCACCGTTAGAGTACTGACCTGAAGCTGCAGGTATATCACTACTCCTTTTACTGCCATAAAGATATGTATTGCACTCCTGCTTCCAGGTATCCCACACTTTTCTCTTTTTGTCAGTCAACTGGTTATAGACATAGTAAGATGCATAGCTGTCCCAGTTACTGTCATATGCGGCTGAACCCACTGCTTCCTCGTCTTCAGCAGCATGCTCCTCCATGTATTCAGAAATCTCCTCATCAGTCAGCTCCACATATTTCCGGATAATTTCATCCGTAGGACGTTCAACTTCAACATCCTCTTTCGTATACTCCGGAGCGGCCATGACAGGCACAATATTACCTATAATTAAAACTGCACTAAGAAGAAAACTAAATAACCTTTTTCTCATTCAGGAGTCCTCCATTTTCTTTCTTCGACTCTGATTGCATAGTTATAATAAATTTTACCATATTTCAACCCTCAAATCGAGAGCAAATCTTGAAGTGTTTGTGTTCAGGGTTTGTGTGTTTATTCGCATCAAAACGCAAAAACGGCGCCACCCGAAGGCAGCACCGTCTGTTTTTCTTATTTTTTCAATATGAAATTCAACCCACATCAGACGAATTATCTATTTCTCAGATTTGCAAGTTCTGCCTGCGATGTGGCATCTGACAGATCAGCATAATCGAACAGGATATAGCCTCTCCAGCCATTACCTGCTGCAAGATTGGCCTGTGTCTGAAGGTTGTTGTTCTTCAGTGTCCATCCAGGATCTGCTCCCAGCGGATTACCGGTTCTGTAAAGAGCCATTCCAACGTAAAGAGGAATTCCAGCCTTATTCATGCCTGTCCACTGATTAAGTCTGTTAGTGAACATAGTAGTTGCCGCAGCTGTACCATAGTTGTCTGTCCAGTAAATCTGAGGCGCAAGATAATCTACGTAGCCAGGAGTAGAGAGCCATGTGTATACATCAGCACCCATTGCCACGTTGTTCTCCACGTTACCCTGAGGACTTATTCCAAAAATCTTACCTGCACCATGACAGGTTGCATACACCTGGGAAATAAGTGCGTTGTTGGCTGCCGCCCCTACAGGAGGGAAGTAGTCATCAAAATGAACACCATCAACAGCATAGTTATTTACAACCTCAGCAACGCCTGCAACAATGTTTGACTGTGTTGCAAGAGCTGCATTTCCAGAAAATACACCATTCCTATATCCGTAAGGGTTAATCCATGCGTGGAACTGAAGTCCCTTTGAATGTGCAATGGAAACCATGTCAGCAAGAGGATCATATCCAGGATTCACGCCGTTCATCATCATTGTGCTCCAGGGATAGATTGCAGAAGGATATACTGCATCATTGTGGGATCTCACATGCACGATTACTGTATTACATCCATTGGCAAGAACCTTATCACACATTGCAGAGAAGGTCGCGCCAAAAGAAGCCTGATCCTTTCCCTTAAGGTTGGCCTGCCAATCCTGGAATGAAATCCACACTCCGTGAATCTCTCCCGCAGGAGCCGCAAAAGCTGTTCCTGCAAACAGTGTACTAATCATTGCTGCCACGAGAAGCATTGCTGCCAGTTTCTTCATCATTTTCATATTTTTCTTCCTTTTCTATTACTAATTCCTTATATCATTTAACCTTGCGTTGCTGTCGTCTCATTCTCCCAAAAGCTTGACGGTAGTCATATCATGTTTCATTTCCTGAAGCACTTTACCGAAGACATCTTTTGTATATAACTTTAAGCTTGTTGTGTTGATACATGGATGGCAGCCGACAAACTCGCCACTTAATACATCCTCATCAACCAAGAGACGTACCGCATTTTCTGTGTCATTCATCAAACCCAGAACACTAACCGAGCCAGGAGTAATATCCAAATATTTCTCCATTGCTTCTGCTGATGCAAAGCTAAGCCGCGCACATCCAAGCTGGGATGAAAGTTCTTTTGTCTTAAAAACTTTATCTCCTGGCATCATTAGCAGGTAATACTGCGTCTGCTGTCTGTTACAGAGGAACAGGTTCTTACATATTGTTGCTTCCAGCACAGCATCAATCTCTGCGCATGCCTCTATCGTGTTCGCATTAGCGTCCGGATGATCACATCTCCAGAATTCTATTCCCAAATCATCCAGAAAAGAATAACACCTTTTCTCTTTATCAAGTCTGTCCGAATAATCTGCCGGTGACCCTTTTTCCAATTTATATTTCATCATTACTGTTGATACTCCAAAGTCATTATGCACATGATTACCATCTACGGAATACCATTCTATATTAATTTTACGATATTCGCATCACATATTTTTTGATAGCAACAGATTTTCATTAATAATGATTGCAGGTTTCCATCAGATATCTTCCGCATCGACCACTCTGATACCACTTTCGTTCAGAATCCTCGCAAAGACACCCTGGCCCTTAATCAGTTTTCCAGAAAAAGTCCCATCATATATTTCTTTCACTCCGCAGCTGGGACTTCTTGACTGCAGTATCGCCATATCAACGCGGTTCTCCACTGCAAGCCTCAATGCTTTCTTGGCCCCACGCCTAAACTGATCATCGACGACCTCGCCAATATTAGTAGTGATAACACCATTGACGACCTCAGCCGGATTTCTGGGGGTGCTAAGTCCTCCCAGGACCTCTGGACATACAGGAATGACCTCGTGTCCCTTGACATATTCAAGTACTCTGTCACTTAAGTTATTCCCACCATTATACTTGCAGTTCTCACCAAGGAGACACGCACTGACCATTATCCTCATATCGCCCTACAATTCAGTCTATTTGCCGAAAAAATATTGCCGCTTACCGATTGCCAACAAAGAAAAAACCTGAAACACTCTCATGTCTCAGGTTCTTCAAGGTGACTACCAGATTTGAACTGGTGATCAGGGAGTTGCAGTCCCACGCCTTACCACTTGGCTAAGTCACCATATGACTCCGACGGGAATTGAACCCG
>DCHL01000127.1 GCA_002317595.1 Lachnospiraceae bacterium UBA1753
GCCTTATCATAAGCGGCCGCAATCTCAACCGGATCACCTGCATCCCGAAGATCCACGAAATTTACACCCTTAACAACTCTTCCGTCATTCACATCAAGACAGGGAATAATTCTTTTTGTATACATACAATAATCCTTCCAGGTTTGTAATTTCTATTCGTTCAAAAAATAAATCCACTAACTCTGTGGCTGTATTCATGCCGTTATCTCAAGAAAGTTCTTAAGCATCTTAAGACCAACCTCTGAACTCTTCTCTGGATGATACTGGCAGGCAAAAACATTCCCAGACTCAACTGAAGCGTGAATATGCGTGCTGTATTCAGTTGTCGCTGTGACTATTGACTCGTCTTCAGCCTGAAGGTAATAGGAATGCACAAAATAAACGTAGGCTCCCTCATTGATTCCCTTAAACAGGCGTCCCTCCCTTGGGAAATCAAGGGAATTCCAACCGATGTTTGGTATCTTAAGTCCAGGGCAGTCCGGAATTCTGACAATCTTGCCCTTTAACAGTCCAAGTCCCGGCACTCCAGGTGACTCTTCACTACTTTCAAACATAAGCTGAAGGCCAAGACAGATTCCCAAAAACGGGGTTCCCTTTGCCACAACTTCCTTAATCACTGACTCAAGATTGTAGGACCTGATTTTTTCCATGCAATCTCCAAATGATCCTACACCAGGAAGAATAACATGGTCAGCATTCAATATAGTCTCTGCATCTCTTGTAAGCACGGCTTCGCCACCTAATGCCTCAACTGCTTTTATTACACTCTTAATATTTCCTGCATCATAATCAATAACTGCAACCACTAATCCGCACCTCAATCAATTATTCTTTAGTTACCAGCGTGGTATTTTCCATCAGAATCCTGCTGAACGTCAAATGAGAACAGCTCTTCATCGCCGCTTCCAGCTACATTCCCGGCGTTCTCATTTTTCGGAGTAGAATTACTATTTTCGCCCTCATCCTCAGCCTCGCTGGATTCGCCGGCTTCACCCTCAGGAATAGCATCAAATACTACATTTCCATCTTCATCAACCTGTCCCCAGGCGTCATTTTCGGAATCATCGTCATAGAACTCGATAGAGCTACCGTTATCGCCTTCATTCGTTTCCTCTGATTCTTCCTGTGCTTCTTCATCCGAATTTACAAAATCATCAA
The DNA here is from genome assembly GCA_002317595.1 of Lachnospiraceae bacterium UBA1753. Taxonomy (GTDB): domain Bacteria; phylum Bacillota; class Clostridia; order Lachnospirales; family Lachnospiraceae; genus UBA1753. The sequence goes on from DCHL01000127.1 coordinate 1,159, forward strand.
GAAGTTCCTGCGGAATATTTGGTTCAACCACCTGTGGTCCAAAGAGAAAATCCTCAAGTGCAATCGAGTAATTAATCTCATCACTGATTGCAGCAAACTCTCTTGCTTTACCCTCGTCAAGACCATACTCATCAAGTCCAGAAAGGATTACCGAATAGTACTTCTCATATTCAGAAGCAACGCCGTACTCCTCAGCCTTCGCATTATACAGGTCATAAGCGTTAACGGCCTGCACGAGCACATCCAGAGCCTGAAGCTTCTCGCCTGCATCATTCCAGTGTGCATAACGCTCACCGTATCGCTTCATCTTCATGAGAATGAAGGATTTCTGATACAGATTCTCATCGTCGCCCTCAAGGTCCAGTCCGACAAGCTTGTTGTAAACAGTCTCGTAGTCTCCCTTGCCAAATGCCTCTCGTGCTTCACTTGCGTATGTCATTCCAGGGAGCTTATTGACAGCAAAGATGACAAGTCCGATAAACGAACCGCAGACGATAACTATTGCAATAATAAATTTCTTTGATATCCTCTTGCCAACGGGCTGGTTGTCCTCCGGCTTTACCTTTGGTTTCCGCTCCTTTTTAGGCTTCTTTTCCTTCTTTTTCTTCTCTTTTTTCTTCTTTTCCTTCTTAGGCTTCTTTTCTTTCTTTTTCTTCTCTTTCTTAGGAGCCTTCGGTTCCTCATCAAGAGCATCAAGTTCCTCAAGAATTGCAATATTCTCTGCGCCTGCAGGATTTTCATACTCAACGCCATCCTGACCCAGGTCAGAATCTGCTGAATCTTCATCGTCCTTATTCTTCTTAGAAAACAGCATTGCAATAAGACGCGCAAAGAATCCTGGCTTCTTTTCACCCGAATCCGGGGTATCATCGTCATCAGATGCTGACGAGCCAGACCTATTACCTGAACTCATTCCAGCCCCATCTGAATCCATATCATCAAGTCCGTCCTCCGAGAAGAAGTCAATCGGACTATCTTCACCATCACCATCATCCTCATCAGGCATTCCGGAATCAGCATTCTCAAGCATAGCAAGCATATCACTGTCGCTATCACCAAGAAGGCCCTCCAGGTCAGATACATCGTCTCCAGCAGCTGCAAAAGCCGCATCCATGTCATCCGCTCCAGCAAACAGCTCATCTGTCTCAGACAGTTCCCCAGAATCTATATCTGCGATATCAATCTCATCAGGAGAATCCTTATCTGTTTCAAGTCCAAAATCAACCATGTTAAGGCCTTCTGGCAGACTATACTGATCCTGGTCATTTGCCTCAAGTTCAGGTATTGAATCCAGGAGATCTGCGAGCGACTCCTCACTCGGCATCATAGACTCATCTATAGCCTCAATAGGTTCATCATCCAATATTCCAGCAGGCTGAATTTCTGGTTCAGCTTCAAGCTCAACCTCAGCTTCTGCCTCTATCGCAGACTCCTCTTCTGGCGCAGTCTCCTCTGAAGGTGCACTCGTTCCTGCTATTAATGCTGCTATCTCCTCAGGCGTCATTACATGATTCGGATCGTCACTCGGCTCAAATGCTGGCGCTGGCTCGGGTTCGCTTGCAACCTCAGGCTCGGGTGCGGGTTCCTCTACGGGCGCACTTGTCCCTGCTATCAACGCTGCAATCTCCTCAGGCGTCATCACATGATTCGGGTCATCACTCGGCACGAACGCAGGTGCTGGCTCGGGTGCGGGAATAACCTCTGGCTCGGGTGCGGGAATAACCTCTGGCTCGGGTGCGGGTTCCTCTACGGGTACACTCGTTCCTGCTATTAATGCTGCTATCTCCTCAGGCGTCATCACATGATTCGGGTCATCGCTTGGCACGAACGCAGGTGCTGGCTCAGGAACATACTCCGGCTCGGGTTCATTAATAACCTCTGGCTCCGGTTCTGGAATAACCTCAGCCTCGGGTTCAAGTTCTGGCGCAAGTTCAAGCTCAGAAATAGTCTCAGACTCAGACAGTACATCAGACACATCTGGTTCAGCTGCCGTTTCTTCAGTTGTATCAGCATCAGGCTCAGTAATCGACCTAAGCAAGCGCTCTAAGTATTCTTCGTTAGGATTCATTGATATCCTCTATTTTTTCTATAAGGAATTGTTAATATATTCAACAGAATTCATCTGTATCGATACCGCTTTATCTTCTATATCATCAGGCACAGTCGGAAACAAAAATCCAACACGAATTAATTCAGCCTTATTATTATATCTGCATATTTTTTCAAAGGCAGTCCTGATTATTGTAGGATACTGCATCGCAACACCCAGTTCTAACAAAAGGACTTTTTTATTAACCGTCCCCTGTAACCACTTCTGATACCGCTCCCAATCTGCCAGATAGCCTGCCTCATTATACTTTGAGGCATTAACAGTATTAGGAACAAGATGCCCATTGCACTTGTCACACACTTCCTGAAGTATGGAAGAAATCTTAACTTCAGGCTTTAACAGCAATGCGCAAACACCCTCAATATAGTCCTCACCATTATACAATGTCTCATGGCATGATGTATCACACTGTAGCCTAAGATATGAGCCAAACGGTGCCACAATCTTTTCATTGTCAATTTCAGAATAAAAAATCGCAGGATCCATATTCATAGTGATAAAGAAATAGTTCTTCTCTCTGACAGCGGAATTTAGCTTTGAATATGCGGAAAAAATATCGCCTGCCATGTCTTCATGTCTCAATGCATAACTTAGCATCAAGGGATACATCCATTCAAAGGATTCCTCTTTCAACTGCTCAGACTCAATCTTTTCCAGAAAGACACGATAAATCGACGAGCGCTCGAGAACACGCATACCAGCCTCGAATTCTTCACCCACTCCAATCAGAACAAGCTCTGCATCTTCAATTTTTTCTAAAATAGACAAACTTTCACTCATGTGCATTATTGTACCATTATGATAGATATTTGCAAACAAAAAAACACAGTGGCATGATTCACACCACTGTGTCAGATTAATTTCTGTCAAAAAAACTATTATTTGCCGTATCTCTTTGCAATAAGATCATCGATAACCTTCACGAGATTACCAATCTCAGGCTTTGAAAGCTGAGCATCAGCTCCGAGATCCTCACCCTTCTTACGCATCTCCTCATTAATAAGTGATGAGAAGATAATGAGGGGAATCTCCTTGAGTTCTGGAGAAGACTTAACAAGCTTTGTAAGTCTGTGGCCGTCCATAATAGGCATCTCAATATCAGTAATAATGAGTTCTGCAACCTTGTCAAGGACGCCTGCCTGTGCAGCCTCATCAAGTTTCTTATAAGCTTCCTCTCCATTTTCAGTACTGGTAATATTAACATAACCAGCCTTCTTAAGCGAATCAACAATGAGCTTATTAAGAAGAGGACTATCTTCAGCAATAAGAACAGGAATATCATTCTTGTTTCTATTTCCAAGAGCCTCAATCTCTGCAACCTTAAGTCCAGTCTCAGGGCTAATATCTGTAACAATCTTCTCAAAATCAAGGATAATAACAAGACGATCATTCAGTTTAATAATACCAGTAGAAAGACCCTCGTCAGCATTGTTCACAGTAGCGCCGGGTTTTACAATCTCAGTCCAAGACACTCTATGGATTCCAAGAACTTGATCAACATGGAATGCAACATCAAGCTTATTGAAGTTAGTAATGATGAAAAGACCACCGGGTTCTGAATCTCCCTGTCCAAGGCAGTTCTTCAAACTAATAGCCGTAATCATCACGTCACGTGGCATAAAAATACCCTCAATACTGGGGTGTGAATTAGGAACTGGCGTAACAGGCTGGTATGTAATAATCTCACTGATTTTAGCTACATTAATTCCATAATGATTATTGCCAACCTTAAACTCAAGAATCTCAAGCTCGTTCGTTCCATTCTCCAATAAAATGTTTGTATCCATCGCTGTACCTCTCATGTTTTTTTGTTTTTTGTGAAAAATACAAAAAACTCAATAAAGTTATTAAGAGTATAACATACTTTTTCACAAAAAACACTACATTAAATTTATATTTATTATAAAAAAAAGAGACAACCAAACGGTTGTCTCAGATGTACCTTCAAAACTGAATACGAAAAATACTTTACTTTCTATGAGTGCAGTCCTCACAACATTAGCCGCAACGACTTTAGTCGTCGCCTGTGGAAAAGCTTTCGACCTATTAGTGACATTCAGCTCCATGTGTTACCACACTTCCACCCATGACCTATCTACCTCATACTCTCTGAGGGGTCTCTCGAACAAGTTCGTGGATATCTCATCTTGAGGGGGGCTTCACGCTTAGATGCCTTCAGCGTTTATCCCGTCCCGACTTGGCTACTCTGCCATGCACCTGGCGGTGCAACAGATACACCAGAGGTCAGTCCATCCCGGTCCTCTCGTACT
>DCHL01000040.1:0-5425 GCA_002317595.1 Lachnospiraceae bacterium UBA1753
TGTTCATATGACAGAGAAGCTTGGATGCGATGGATTCAATATTGTTCAGAATAATGGAGAGACTGCTGGTCAGACTGTATTCCATTATCATCTGCACCTCATTCCGAGGTATGCAGATGACGGACAGAATATTCTCTGGAATCCTACTAAGCCTGATGATCAGGCTCAGAAGGAACTCTGTGAACTGTTAAAGAGATAAGTTATTTTACTAATGAAACAAGAATGTCAGTAATGGTTTTTACTGCATTAAGTTCTGTTGCCTTTTCCATGGCAGCACTGTAGTCATCGCGACTACAATATAGGTTCCTGATTGTCTGAAGAAGCGATGCATCTGTCATCTGCTCCTCTTCAAGGACGATTGAGTAACCCTTCCTTTCAAATGATTTCGCATTGAGAACCTGATCTCCTCTACTGACCGCTGCTGAAAGCGGAATGAGGAGGTTGGGTTTGTGGAGAGCAAGAAGCTCGCAGATTGCGTTGGAGCCTGCTCTTGAAACAACAATGTCAGAAAGTGCGAACAGATCCCTAAGCTCCTCACTTACATACTCATACTGGACATAACCCTCCAGACTGTGGAGTGTCGGGTCAAGCTTTCCCTTTCCACAGAGGTGTACAACGTCGAACTCCTTGAGAAGTTCAGGAAGGATTCTTCTGATGGCTTCATTTACTGCAACTGCGCCCAGACTTCCGCCAACGACAAGAAGTACGGGCTTCTCACCATGAAAACCAGTGTAGGAAAGAGCCTTTGAAATATTACCCTGAAGGAGCTCTGAACGGATTGGGGAACCCGTTACAACCGCCTTCTTAGCAGGGAGCTTATCCTTTGTCTCCTCGAAGGTACAGCAGATTTTGGTAGCTGAAGGGAAGGAGAGCTTGTTTGCAAGTCCAGGCGTCATATCTGATTCGTGGCATACAGTAGGGATGTGCAGCCTTCCAGCTGCTGTTACTACCGGAACAGATACAAATCCACCCTTTGAGAAAACCACGTCAGGTTTGATTTCCTTAAGAAGTGTGACTGCCTCAGAGAATCCCTTGATAACGCGGAACGGGTCCGTGAGATTTTTTACATCGAAATAGCGACGGAGCTTTCCAGAAGATATTCCATAGTAAGGAATACCCTGGGCCTCAATCAGTTCCTTCTCCATTCCGTTGTAGGATCCGATATAATACACCTCGAAGCCTGCCGCCTTGAGAGATGGGAGCAGAGCGATATTGGGTGTTACATGTCCTGCGGTTCCACCGCCTGTAAGTACTATGCGAGCCATTATTACATTCCCTTCTTGTATTCAACGAGAGCCTTGGCGAGCTGATCGGGACATGAAGTACCTCTTCCCCCGCAGTCGATGCCTGAAAGTTTGGCAATGGCATCATCAATCTTCATACCTTTAACAAGTGAACTGATTCCCTGGAGGTTGCCGTTGCATCCACCGAGAAAGCTGACTGATGTGATGATATCGCCATCAGCTTCAATATTGATCATTCGTGAACAAGTACCATGTGTAGTGTACTGCATCTTAATTACCTCCGTTTTTAATAAATACTTTTTTGTTGAGAGGACCGGCATTCTTAACTTCCAGTCTGTCAATGCTTCTGATAAACTGCTCAAACTTTGAGAAACCATACTCCTTAGGTGAGAAGTTGGGGAACTCATTATTAACCTCAGAACTTAAGGTTCCAAGATTGATACCCTTTTCGCCTGCCTGGCTTACAATCTCAACAATTCTGTTCTCGAGACTGTTGTCTTCCTCCGGCACTTTGAGCATAACGTTGATTGAAGTACCGATGTGTTCCATTGAGAGGAAGTCGAACTTCTTGAGGAAGATGGAGAACTTTGAGTAGCCATAGTTTCTTGTATCGAAATCGGGATGGCGCTTCTGGAGTCTGCTTCCAAGTTCGCCCATGTCTATGCCATTAGTCTCATCTCCGCTGGCGAGGATGATGTCCTTGAGTGATGCTTCGATGGTCTCAAGGGTTGTGATAGCAGTCTCTTCATCCTGACTATCGTCTTCTGTATCTGTAACCTCAGGAATATCAGGCGTCTTTGTCTTGGCTGGTGCCTTCTTGTTGTCAGCGGCCGTCTTCTTCTTGTTGTCAGACTCGCCCTTTTTCTTCTTTTTAGGGGTTTCTTCCTTCTCATCGTCATCTGTGATGCGATCGAGGAATTTGAACTCGTTGCAGGCTGCGCAGAAGGGAGCAGGCGTCTTAGACTCACCAAGTCCGACAACCATCTTACCTGCCTCGCGAAGCCTGACAGCAAGGCGGGTGAAATCACTGTCTGATGAGCAGAGGGCAAAACCATCAACGTCGCCGCCGTACAGTATGTCCATTGCATCTATTATCATTGCAGAGTCTGTTGAATTCTTACCGTAGGTGTAGCTGTACTGCTGGATGGGTGTGAGTGAATGGCGGAGAAGGACCTTCTTCCATGAACCTGCATTGCTTGAGGTCCAGTCCCCGTATATTCTCTTGTAGGTGATGATTCCCTTGTTTGAAATCTCATTCAGGATGCTGTTGATATATTTGGGAGCGATATTGTCTGCGTCAATTAATATCGCAAATTTCTTTTCGTCTGCCATATGTATTCCTTTCATTTCAAATTGCTGAATAAAATTAGTATACCACAAAAGATGGTGACTGATACCTTTTTGAGGAGAAATGACTGTGTTATACTGAATTATCTTAATCTATCAGGATAGGAGAATAGCAGAGAGTTATGGAATGGGAAAAATTATTATGTGGGGATAGGCGTCGCCCTGTTGGAAAAAAGAATAATTCGACAGACGAGAGGTCTGAATTTGAGAAGGATTATCATCGTATTATCGGCAGTGCATCCTTCAGACGCCTTCAGGATAAGACACAGGTATTTCCGCTTGATAAGAGTGATTTTATCAGGACCAGGCTCACACACTCCCTTGAGGTCTCATCTTTTTCCAAGTCCATGGGACAGTCCGTAGGGAACGAGCTCATAAAGAGAGGCAGGATTACAGTTGAGCAGGCTCAGTCGATAGCCGACATCCTCCTCTGTGCGGGACTGCTTCACGATATAGGCAATCCGCCATTTGGACACTTTGGTGAGACCGTCATAAGGGAATGGTTCAGCGAGCACCTCGACAAGATAATGCTTGGTGATAAGTCTGCCAGGGAATTATTGTCGGAGCAGCAGGCTGCAGATCTGTGCAGCTTTGAGGGTAATGCGCAGTCCTTAAGAGTAGTGACGAGACTCCATAGGCTTGTAGATGAGAACGGAATGAACCTGACCAAAGGTCTTCTCAACACAATAATCAAATACCCTGTTTCATCAGTGGAAATTGATAAAGAGGCTGGAGATATCAGGCTTAAAAAGATGGGATATTTTGAGGCTGATAAGGATATTTTTAACGATGTTGTTAACTCCACGGGAGCAGGAAACCTTAGGCATCCTCTGACATATCTGCTGGAGGCAGCTGATGATGTGGCCTACAGTACGGCAGATCTTGAGGACGGGTTTAAGAAGGGAGTGCTTACCTTTACCAGGCTCTCAGAGCTTATTGAGCACAACCCATATGAAGAAAAGTATAAGGGAACCTTCGAGTACACAGACTGTGAAAAGGCAGTTGAGCGTCTTGACACTCTATATAAACGTGCCAAGGAACGGAATGAGCAGGACCCTGAGCTCTATGCGATTCAGAACTGGGTTGTATCTCTTCAGGGGTATCTGATAAGGGCGGTTGTCAAGTCATTTGCTGATCATTACGATGAACTTATGCAGGGGACGTACAAAACAGACCTCTTTGAGGGAACATCATCGCACTATCTTGTGAAGGTGCTGAAGGAGACGGCTTTTAAGCATATCTTCCAGATTAATCCAATTGTCAAGCTGGAGATTGCTGCCGATAAGATTCTGGGCGGACTCCTTGACCAGTTCGTGGAGGCTGTGGTCAAGTATGACACTGATGTATATACAACGGAGCCACAGAAAAAGCTGATGCAGCTCATCTCTCCGAACTATCTGAGGATATATGAAGAGGAGGCCAGTGTTGAAGGGGTATCAGAAGGCGATAAATTATACCTAAGGCTTCTGCTTGTGACGGACTTTGTCTCAGGAATGACTGACCACTATGCGCAGGCATTGTACCAGGAACTGTCGGGAATCTATTAGACTGTAATTGTATTTTGAGCCTGTGGTTTGAACCTGTGGTTTGAACCAGAGGTTCATTTTTTTGAACGTATCCCCATGATACTATCATCATGTATTAAATGTATTGAAAAAGTGAAATTACATATTTTTTTCCGCAGATGGGAGGGCTTAGCTTATGATGACTGATTTTTGGTATATGCAGCTTAACAACAGGTATAAGGAAATAGCTGATGCTCCAATAAACAAATCGCAGATTGATAAGGTTCTTGAGGCTTTTGAAAGGGTGAAGCATTTTTCGAATACTGCAAGAAAGGAAGGCCTGCTGGCATTAGAGGAAGCAGCAGATGCGCTGGATAAGAATGATAATCTGCAGGTATTCTTTGGACAGCTGATCACATTGGTAGTTGATGGAACAGATACAGAGGACGTATATTGCATTGGAATGAATAAGATTCTTGCAATGAATATGTGTGGAATGGACGGACTTACTGTGATGATGTACCTGCATGGAACACTAATGCTTCAGGCAGGATATAATCCACGTGTGATAGATGAGTTTCTACTATCATACTTTACACCTGAAATCATGAACGAATATAAAAGGCGTGAAAGCGTGAATGCTCTGCCAGAGGAACTGGCAGAAGCCAAAGCGGACGAGGAACTGATTAAATCCCTGTGTAAGGATGATGGTGAGATAGATGAGAAGGACCATTCGATAGTAAGTGAGACCGCAAAATCCTTACAGCTTCTTTCTAGTATGGAAATGCAGAGATTATTAAAGGATACAGGCAATAGTAGTCTTGCTATAGCTATGAAAGGACTGCCAGGAAGGGTCAGGGCATCAGTATTCAATAATATGTCCCCCAGACTTGCGGTATTGCTTGCTAAAGATATGCAATATATGGGACCGGTCAGAATGAGGGACGTGGAAGAATGCTGCGTTGACATCATGAAGATTCTATTAAAGCTTTCGGATCGAGGTGAGATTCAGGACAAGGATTATTCGATTCTGCAGGTTGTAATTGATATGTACGATTCGGCTGAAGAGGAGAACAGAAAATTAAGGGACAAGTACAAGGAATTAAGAACACTGATCAATAGAATCTATAGTGAGTGAGGATAGAACAATACACATTCCTGAGTGAGGAACTTTTATTCTTGGAACAAAAGGGGGCTGCCGCAAGAAATATGCGACAGCCCCTAAAATTACTTTTGATATTGAGTATTAGCCTATTGAGAATTAGCCGAAGTATCTCTTAAGAAGTCCAGCGAATGCCTTGCCGTGTCTAGCCTCGTCACGAGCCATCT
>DCHL01000040.1:5449-6000 GCA_002317595.1 Lachnospiraceae bacterium UBA1753
TGTGTCATGGATTGCATCAAGACCAGCAGCCTTAGCGCGCTTAGCAAGATCTGTCTTTCCAGCTGTAGCACCGTTCTCAGCCTCAACTCTCATCTCAAGGTTCTTCTTTGTTGAATCTGTAACAACCTCACCAAGAAGCTCTGCAAACTTAGCTGCATGCTCAGCCTCTTCGTAAGCTGCCTTCTCCCAGTAGAGACCGATCTCAGGATATCCCTCTCTGTGAGCAACACGAGCCATTGCAAGGTACATACCAACCTCTGAGCACTCGCCGTTGAAGTTAGCGCGAAGATCAGCAATGATATCCTCTGAAACACCCTGAGCTACACCAACAACGTGCTCAGCTGCCCATGACATCTCGCCGTCCTGTGCTGTGAACTTAGATGCGGGAACACCACACTGAGGACACTTCTCAGGAGCTGCATCACCTTCGTAAACATAACCACAAACCTGACATACAAACTTCATAATCTTTTCTCCTTTTCTTCGGGGACTACCCGATAAAATAATAGTTTCTTTCTTCTTGGAATCGCGAATCGCTTTGCGATTTGCTC
>DCHL01000123.1:0-25558 GCA_002317595.1 Lachnospiraceae bacterium UBA1753
AGTCAAGTGCCGCCGGATACTCAACGCAGTCAGAATAGTCATTGCCCGCTGCGCAGACAGTTACGACGCCTCTCCTTTCAGCATTCTCAAGTGCCCTCTTCTCTGCAGGGTCACCATATGCACTTCCTATGCTCATATTGATGACATCTGCATCGTGATTTACTGCATAGTTAACTCCCCTGACAATCTTGCTGCTGTACGCCGTCAGACCCCACTCCTCATCTTCACTGTCGTACACTTTCTCAAATACACGAATTGGCATTATCGATGCCTTCGGAGCAATTCCGCAGCCACCAGCCCCATTGTCAGTTTCTGCGGCCACAATTCCTGCAACATGCGTGCCATGACCGGCATCAGCGGAGTATTTTGTGTCATCGTAGTCACCCTCGACATTTCTTACCGCATTGTATCCGCCGATAAGATTGCCGGCAAGGTCCTCGTTGTTGTGGTCTACTCCAGTATCAATAATCGCGACCTTGACACCTTCTCCCGTGATGCCCGCTGCCCAGGCTTCCTCCGTGCCAGTGAAGCTATGTGCCCACTGACGGTAATAATAAGGGTCATTCACAGGATAGGACTCCTCGGCACCTGATGTCCTGTAATCAGTCGTTTTGTGTGCAATATCTGGATATACTGCAGGAAGATTATTCGATGTATCCGCCGCCAGTGTGAGGAGTTCCGACACGCTGAGCTCTTCCTCTAATTCTGCCATATCCTCAAGTTCGATTACACCGACACCATATCCATAGTCAGTCAGGTCTGCGCCGTAGCAGTCAGCTATCTCCTCTGCTTCACTTTCATCATCGTATGTAAAATATACCCTGTCAGCACGATAGTCCTTGCCTTCAATGCTGTCTTCCATATTTTTTACCAGTTCAGACAGCTCCTGCTTCTCAATAATCTGCTGGGCTGAGAGTTCCATTCCATGAAGTCCCAGTGGAAGTCCTGTCTCGTTCTGCGAAACTGTGCCCGGCCCATATACTTCTTCCACTTCAGTAGTCTCTGGTGCAGAAGCAGTAGTTCCTGGTGCAGCAACAGTAGTCCCTGGTGCACCAAATGACGGCGCCGCCATCTGCAGGATAAGCGCAGCCGACAACAGAGTGGCGATTATCTTCTTATATCTCATTACCTAGTCCCCCATACAAACCATAAAGATAACAAGTGTTTGCTTTTTCCTAATATGTAGTGTAAACTTTTTTGTATGTTATGTAAACAACATTCGAGGTGATATATATGTCCAGAATCTCAAAATATCTCATGTGCTCACTGCTTGCTGTTGTAACAGCATCGATGCTTGCAGGATGCTCACTTGATATCCCCGGATCAGCCGCAGAAAAGTCCACATCTTCTTCATCGGATAAAAGTGCTGATTCAGAAACCTCCGAGGAGGAAATGCCAACAATTGTCGTGGGGGAGGATCCCAATAAGATAGTAATCAACCCTGAGCCCTCCGAAGATACTGAATCAGAGGAAGAACCAGATGTTATTGAAGATGCCGCAGAGGATGAAAACTCCTTCCACGGTTATATTCTCTCCGAGGAAGAGCAGAATGATCCAAGAGTGAAATGCATGGAAACTGCCACAGAAGGTGAAGTCACCCTCGACTTTGCGGGAGACATCAACTTTGATGACGGCTATGCCAACATGGGAGCCTATCACGGAAACGGTGGCATCCACGGAGTCCTTTCTTCTGGCGTCTTCGATGAGCTGCAGGGCGCAGACATATTTATGATAAACAACGAGTTTCCCTACAGCACTGGCGGGACTCCCACTCCCGGAAAGCGCTTCACCTTCAGAGCCAAGCCTGAGTATGTGAAGAATCTCACTGAGATGGGCGTTGACATCGTATCCCTCGCCAACAACCATGCCTATGACCACGGCGAGCAGGCGCTGCTCGACACCTTCGATGTGCTGGACAGCGAGGGCATACCTTATGTGGGTGCGGGAAAAAATATTGACGAGGCCTGCAAGCCCTTCTACTTCATAGCCGGCGGAATGAAAATTGCGTACGTGTCGGCCACCCAGATTGAGAGAAATGACCCGCCGGACACCAAGGAGGCTACAGCCTCCTCAGCAGGAGTACTTAGGACGCTCGACCCCACAAGATTTCTATCTGTAATTGAAGAAGCCGAGCAGAATGCTGACTTCACTGTCGTATATGTGCATTGGGGCAGTGAGAACACCTATGACCCAGACGATTCCCAGAAGAGCCTCGCGCGCAAGTTCGCAGATGCAGGTGCCGACCTCATCATCGGCGACCACTCCCACTGCCTCCAGGGCTTTGAGTACATCGGAGAGGTCCCTGTAATCTACAGTATGGGTAACTTCTGGTTCAGTTCCAAGAATCTTGATACTGGAATAGTTCGCGCAACCGTCACAAAGGACGGTATTAAGTCAGTTAAATTCCTGCCCTGCGTACAGCACGACTGCAGGACTGACCTGTATGAAAAGGGAGATGCGGAGCACAGCAGAATACTGTCTGCCATGGTTACTCTTTCCTTTGACGTGAGCATTGACGAGGACGGTTACGTCACTCCCGGTGCTGGAAGCGGAATGCCAGGTGGCCCCACCAAGGCATTAAAAAAGGCCAGCTATCAGCTGACCCCTGAGGAGCAGGCCGCCCAGGCGCTCCAGGATGCCATTAATAACGGGACCATCGATCCCTCGGCTATTTCCGTTGCCCCCTCACCACCTGAGCAGTAAGCGAGAATTGTGCGACTGGTGAAAAAGGCAACGCAGAACTCAGTTGCTTCCACTTCCGTTGCCCCACCACTGCGTGAAAGGTAAGTGGAGGAATCAAAAGGCAACGCAGAGCGCAGTTACTTCCACTTCCGTTGCCCCACCACTGCATGAGTAGTGAGTGAGAGGTATGCGGATAGTGCACAAGGCAACGCGAAGCGCAGAAGCTTTCTTTTCCGTTGCCCCACCACTGCATGAAAAGTAAGTGGAGGAATCAAAAGGCAACGCTATGCTCAGAAACTTCCATTTCCGTTGCCCCGCCACTGCATGAGAGGTATGTGAGAAGGGCATGGATAGCGCACAAGGCAACGCGAAGCGCAGAAACTTCCTTTTCCGTTGCCCCGCCGCTGCGTGAGATGCATGCAATGATTGTAAAAGTGACATCATTATAAATAAGCAAGGAGCTGCCGCGCTGATACAGTGTGGTAGCTCCTTACTAGTTTACTCTACTTACTTAAAGAATGCCTTCACTAATGCTGTAATACTCTCAAGGTCGGCGAAAGCCATCATTTCTCTTGCAGAATGCATTGCGAGGATCGGCACTCCGATATCCACGGTCTTCATGGGAAGCCAGGATGAAAGAATCGAACCGATGGTGCCGCCTCCTGCAATATCCGAGCGGTTCACATACTTCTGATAAGCGATTTCCTCGCTGTCACACAGCTGCATTACAGATGCGACTGCCTCTGTGTCCGTTGCGTACTTCTGCGAGTAATTCAGCTTGATTGCAAATCCACTTCCGCAGATCACCTTATTGTTGGGATCACTCTTCCCAGGATAGTTGGGATGGTAGGCGTGAGCCACATCCACCGACAGAGCCATGCTCTTGAATATTGCTTCATTTAGATCTGATACATCAAATCCAAGTCCCTTATATATTTTTTCCAGAATAATACGAATCAGACCGGAATCTGCGCCCTGCTTACTTCTGCTTCCTACCTCTTCGTTATCGTAAAGAGCAATTAGACTGAGCCTGTCACCTGCAAGTTCCCCGGCCTGGCAGATACCCCGAAGGCAGGCATAGCAGGAGGTGAGGTTGTCAAGGCGAGGGGCTGATATGAGCTCATTGTCAAGTCCGAGACTACAGCCCTCTTCTGCGTTGTAGATATATAAATCAAAGTCCAGGATGTCTGATGCATCCACGCCAATTTCCTTTGCAAGATACTCTACAAAGAAATTCTCTTTCGAGAGTTCCTTGCGAAGGAGCCCTGCTATCGGCAGGAGTTCAGTCTGCTTATTGTATTCCTGTCCCTTATTTGCATCCCTGTTCATGTGAATGGCAAGGTTAGGAATTGTGAGAATCGGCCTCTTAAAGTCCACGATTACAGCTCTGGGGTTGTAGGTTTCATCAGACCTTAGTGCAACCTTACCGGCAACGGAAAGTGGCCTGTCAAGCCAGGTCGAAAGAATCGCACCGCCATAACACTCCACGTCAAGCTTTAAGTATCCATTGTCTGTCATCTCAGGAGATGGCTTAACCCTAAAGCATGGGTGGTCGGTATGAGCAACTGCGATGTGCATAGGATTGCCACTCTCATAATTTTCACCGACCACAAGGGCAAAGAGCGAAGTGCCATAAGCCTTTACATAATACTTTCCGCCATTTTGAAGTTCCCACCTGTCACCAAGGGCAATTTCAGAGAAGCCCTTCTCTTCAAGCAGCGCAGCGCTTGTCTCGGCTACAGAAAATGGGGAAGTCGAACTATTCAGATATTTAAGAAATTCAGAAACCATATCTCTACTCATACTCATTAAGTGCCTTAATAACTGTCTCCTGGTCCTCTTCGGTCAGACCATTATAAATCGGGATTGACAGCACCTCAGCTGCCATCTTCTCGGTAATCGGGAAGTCTCCTTCCTTGTATCCCAGATATCCATACGCCTGTGACAGGTGCGGTGGAATCGGATAGTGGATAATTGTCGCAATCTCCTTCTCCTTCAGATACTCAGCCAGCCTGTCCCTTTCTTCGCATCGTATTACGTACTGATGCCACACGGAGGTTGTATTCTCACGAACCTCTGGAAGCTGTATTTTAGGATTCTTAATCCCCTTTGTATACTTCTCTGCAATCCTGCAGCGCTCTTCGTTGAGCTCATCAAGATGGGAAAGTCTCACACGGAGGAGTCCTGCCTGAAGCTCGTCAAGCCTTGTATTCTCTCCTACCACCATGTTGTAGTAGCGCTTCTCACTTCCATAGTTCCGAAGGATCCTGAACTGCTTTGCAAGCTCGGGGTCATCAGTTGTCACTGCCCCGCCATCGCCGAAGGCACCGAGGTTTTTTGTGGGATAAAAAGAAAAGCAGGCAACATCACCAAAGGTTCCTGTTCTCTTCCCGTCAAAGTCGGAGCCGTGGCACTGTGCACAGTCCTCCACAAGCTTTAAGTCATATTTTTTGCAGATTTCCGTGACCTTGTCCATGCGGCAAGCCTGCCCGTAGAGATGAACCACAAGAACGGCTTTTGTCCTGTCTGTAATCGCCGCCTCAATCCTGTCGGCGTCTATTCCAAAATACTCGTCAGGCTCAACGAAAACGGGTGTTCCGCCGTTCATCGTCACGCCCATGACACTTGCAATGTAGGTATTCGCCTGCACGATGACTTCATCGCCGGGGCCAATTCCAAGTACCCGAAAGGCAAGCTTAAGTGCATCGAGGCCATTTCCAAGTCCCACGCAGTACTTGCTTCCCACGAAGGCGGCGAATTCCTCCTCGAAGGCCGCAAGCTCCTTGCCCATCACGTACCATCCGGAGCGGAGGACCTCAAGAGCCTTATCCTCGAACTCCTGCTGATATGCAAAATATCCCTTATCAAGTCTGTTTGTCTGTATCATTTTTCCTCCTAAGCAGCTTCAGCACTGCAAATATCAGTCCGAAGTAGGCCAGCATATAAATCGGGAAATAGTATTTAAAGTATGAAGCCGGTGCCAGCACGAACACAATTACAAAGTGGCAGGCAAGTCCCGACAGCATGAAAAAATATTGCCATTTACGCTTAAGCAGCGAGTAAATCCAGAAGAAAACTGCAATTGCAAGCGGAATGAACAGGTTGTAAGCACAGGTCTTCACCACACTCACCAGGAACTTAAGGAATCCCTTGATTCCACCCTCAGTCCAGGTGAAATGATAGGGCATTGCCGCATAGCAGAATGCTCCAACCCTAGTCTTAAACAGCACACCAGGATTGCCCAAAAACAGGCTCTTGCAGCCCTCCACATAAGCGATGTAATCACCATCCGTTGCTGTCTCAATCTTGCCGGTATATCCGGGATAATAGAGAATCAGTACGTCCTCGTAATTGATGTCGCCAAGGTCATCATTTATTGCCTGAAGGGTTCCCTTGTCGAGATACCTCCAGATCTTCTCCATATCGGCAGCATTCTTATCGAGGTCAAGCCCATTCCTGTACATGTTCGTAACAGTGTACGCCCAGAAGGGACCCATTCTGTTGTCCGCCTGATCTCCAAGCCTGTTTGCCACAAATCCCGTCTGAGGCACAGTCGTTAGATACTGCACCGCAAGTGACGCCGCAATTACCACCAGAATCTTCTTTTTATCCTTAACAAGTGAAGGGTATGTCAGAAAAATCAGAATAGGCAGAAGTCCTGCCATGTAGACACCCTCAGTTCTCCACTGCGTAAGCACCGCGCCGCACACCATTATCCAGAAAAGCCTGTGCTTTGTTGGCTCAGCCTTCTCGAGCCTGTCCATCACCATTATGAAGAAAAGCAGGAGATACAGCAGATAATACACGGGGATTCTGTGGGCCGATGTCGTGTAAGCGAGCACCGGCGGCAACAGGAACGCAATGTAAATTCCGTATGCAAACCTGTCCTTCCAGTATTTCCTAAGTCGGTACACACAGTATCCGCACACCACCAGCTGGATGAATACCTTGACCAGAATCGGCCCCAGCCAGCAGGGAATCAGCATCATCGTGACAATATAGTAATATGTCGTCAGATAATAGAACCAGGTGTAGGTATGAAGCGCCGCAGCCTCAGCAAATATCAGCGTCTCATCGTTGCTGAGGAACCCCTGAGGAAGCTTGAATACCAGCACACCTATTATGGGCAAAAAATATACAGCAGAGTAAAATGCCACCTGAAGTCTCGCAGGCAGAGAATCAAGGTCTATCCGTCGAGACTTTGCGCCCGTCACACATGTACCTGTCTCAGCAGCATCTGCCCCATGCCTCAAGTTTCTGACATCCGAGATAATATCGGCAATCAGCTTCCACAGATATACGAGCAGCACAAGAAGAGCTGCCTTGCAGATGGCATAATTTACGTTCTCATCTGCCTTAAGAAGACCGCTTCCCGGAAGAGCATCAAACACAAGCCTGTCACTGAAAAAGGTGATGACCCAATGTAGCAGGGCCATCACCGTTGATGCGATATTTTTTTTCTCAGTAAAATATCCTTTGATCATATTGTTTCACTTTACTTTGCAAGACCAAGTCTGTTAACTGCACTGAAGATAGCGCGTACAGAGGCTCTTGTGATGTTTGAAGAAACGCCTACACCGTAGGTAACCTTGCCGGTCTCTGAATCCAGCATGTGGATGTATGCAGCAGCCTGTGAATTCGAACCCGACTGAAGCGCATGCTCCTCGTAGTCAAGCACCTTGATTCTGATACCAAGTTCCTCCTGAAGACCTCTCTGAACGGCATCGATAGGTCCATTACCAACAGCGACAAACTGATTCTCGACATCCTTGTTGGTGTAAACAACAGTAACTCTTGTATCAAACTCTGACTCAGTCTCATCCGACAGGTCATCAACCTTAAGCTTTCTGAAGTGGATAGGCTCCTTGGCATCCAGATACTCGTTCTTGAAATTGGCCATTACAAGCTCAGGTGAAACCTCACCCTGCTTCTCAGTAATCTTCTGAATGACATCCGCAAACTCACGATGCATTCCCTTTGGCATCTTGAATCCAAAGTATGTATCCATAACGAATGCAACTCCGCCCTTTCCAGACTGGGAATTGATTCGAACGATGGGCTCGTACTCTCTTCCGATGTCCGCAGGGTCGATGGGCAGGTAAGGAACCTCCCATGTGTCAGGATGACGCTCATTCATCGCCTTCACACCCTTGTTGATAGCGTCCTGATGCGAACCAGAGAATGCTGTAAATACAAGCTTACCAGCGTAAGGATGACGAGGATGAATCGGGATCTTGCAGCAGCGCTCATAGAGCTCGATCATCTCATTAACACTTTCAATTTTAAGTTCAGGGTCAATACCCTGAGAAAACATATTGTATGCGATGTTGAGGATGTCAACATTACCGGTTCTCTCGCCATTACCAAAGAGAGTTCCCTCAACTCTGTCTGCACCTGCAAGGAGCGCAAGCTCTGCAGTAGCAACACCAGTTCCTCTGTCGTTGTGAGGATGAACGGAAATAATGATACTCTCCCTATTCTTAAAGTTCTTACAGCTCCACTCAATTCTGTCTGCAAAAACATTAGGTGTTGTCATCTCTACTGTTGAAGGCAGGTTGATGATAATAGGATCCTCAGGAGTAGCAATTCCCCATGTATCAATAACGGCCTCACAGACCTCAAGTGCGTACTCAGGCTCTGTTCCTGTGTAGCTCTCAGGTGAGTACTCAAGAGTGATGTGACCATCAAAGTCCTTCATGCCTTCCTTTACCATCTTGGTTCCGGCAATGGCAATCTCCTTAATCTCATCCTTGCTCTTTCCAAAAACGACATCTCTCTGAAGAACAGATGTAGAGTTGTAAATATGGAAAATTACATTCTTGATTCCCTGAATTGATTCAAATGTCCTGTCAATCAGCTCCTGACGGCACTGGCAGAGAACCTGAATCTTAACATCATCAGGAATAAGCTTTCTCTCAACAAGCTGTCTTAAGAAATCATACTCAATCTGTGAAGCTGCCGGGAATCCAACCTCAATCTCCTTGAATCCCATCTTTACAAGGTAATTGAAGAACTCAATTTTCTCAGAAACAATCATGGGATCAATAAGAGCCTGATTTCCATCTCTCAGATCGACGCTGCACCAGATAGGTGCCTTCTCGATTTCTTTATTAGGCCACTCCCTCTCGGGAAAGTTCATAACTGGATTTTTCTTGTAACGCTTAACATTTAACATAATTTTTCCCTCTTAATTACATACATCTCTTTCCATCCTTTATAGCCGCGGCTCAAAAATGATGGAATGCAACGCCTATTATATACAAAATAATCTATAAACGCAACGAAAGGCAGACGGTAGAACCGCTGCCTTTCAAAATCGCATCAATAAATAACTATTTTACTCGCCCAGGCCATTTTCTACTGCTGAAACCAATGCCTTGAGCGCCGCCTCTTCGTCCTCGCCTTCACAGACAAACTCAATCTCGTCTCCGCACTTGACACACGCACCTAGGACACTTAGGACACTCTTAGCATTTGCTGTATTTTCCCTAAAACTGAAAGTGATTAGGGATTTGAACTGCATTGCCTCCTTACATAGGATGCCAGCAGGACGTAGGTGTAGGCCTGTTGGATTCTTTATTGTGACCTTCTGGCTGACCATTTAAGTACCCTCCAATTAATAAATTCATCATCCACATACTCTTCGGATAACACAAATAATATAACATCATTTGTAAATACTTACAAGCACTTTACGATATTTCGACTATCATTTAGTAAAAATTACTACTAATCTTCCCTATCTTCATATGTGGTGTCATCTTCAGACTCTTCATCTGTCCCTTCACTGGTCCCAGAAGTCCCAGTATCCGAGTCAGAATCATCGCCGTCATTCTTAGGCTTATCTGCTTCAGTGTTACTGCCTTCCTCAGCCTTAGCACCATCGGCATACTGAAGAATAACCTGTGCCTGCACTTCATTGCCGCCGTCATAAAGACCTGCAGGGAAGATGAAATTAACCCTCGCAGTGTATGCTCCGGGGATTGCTCCCTCAGCAGGAAGCTCAATCGAGCTTACATCGACATAACCTGTGATAGAAGCGGGATCAACGTTATCAAACACATCTCCCATACCCTTGACACTGACAGCCGTAACCACTCCAAGTCCGCCGATTGTTGCATTAACACCATCAGGAGCATTAATTGCAATAATGTTGGTTGCCGGAACCTCAACTGTCTTGGTTGCAAACTCAGATACTCCAATATGGACAATGACCTCTGTACCTGCGTCCTTAGGCTGAATGTTAAGACCCTCAGGTATATAGGAACTGATATCAACAGAAACATCCTTATTTCCCGTTGCTCCCGTCATATCAATCTTGGCCGCAGGAATCGAAATACTCTCTGTCTGCCTCAGCGCTGATGCCGGACCGGCAAGAGTAATCACGCTCGGTGTACAGTAGTTATCTCCACTAAGTCCCCATCCATCTGCTGGAACTCCGACATATCCAAAGGTAATAGGTACTTCCTTTGTCAGCCACATGATGACCTCCACGTCAACAGTGGAATCACTTATTGTCAGCTCATCCGACGAAATCTCATTACCCTTAGCATCAGCAATGAATACCTCCTCTGTGGTATTCATATCACCGGCCATTCCAGTCATGTCAACGACTATTTTCGCCTCTGAAATGGTATCAACAACTGACTCAGGACCTGAGATCTCAATATCTTCCTTACCCAGCTTCATCTCTCCGATGACATACCCATCAGCAATGGCTCCCTTTGTCTCAATCTGGATGCGGAAGGATTTCTCAACAAGCTTCTCAATAGCCACCTTCACATTCTGACGTGTTCTAAGGGTGATGTCCTCTATTCTGTTTGAGTATTTCAGTGCACTCACCGAAACAGGAACAAGGGTTCCATCCATGCGGGCCATATCAGCGGTCGCCTTAAAATCCGAACTCTTCAGCGAGTCGAGAACCGATCTCTTTGCAGATACCCTGATACTTACAACATCAGTTCCATCCTCAACCTCATATACCTGTCCAGCATCCGTCACCACCTCTGTGTTGATAAGCTCAACCGGAATCTGCGTAAAGGTCCTGCTTGTAATAGGATCATCAACAGCGACCACAATGAGCCATAGGCCTGCTGCCAGAATGAGCGACAGAATTTTTAGTCCCGTATCTCGAGTCACGAATCCAATAAGTCTATCCTTCATCGTTCCTCCTTTGCTTCCACCAAAGGAACTTCTTCTCCTCTGTGACCTCAGGCTTGGCTGCCGCCAGCTTCTCCCTCACCTCATCTGCATTCAGATTACGTGAAAGTACACCGTTCATTGCAACAGATACCCTTCCAGTCTCCTCGGATACAATGACTGTTATGGAGTCTGTAACCTCCGACACTCCGACACCAGCCCTGTGCCTTGTTCCAAGGTCCTTGGACAGCCCCATGTTATCAGAAAGAGGCAGATAGCAGGTAGCAGAGACAACCCTGTTTCCACGAATCACTACTGCTCCATCGTGAAGTGGGGTATTATGTTCAAAAATATTAATAAGCAGCTGACTTGAAACAACTGCATCCACATCAATTCCGGTTCTCTCAATCTCACTTAAAGAAGTCTCACGGGCAACAACAATAAGCGCTCCTGTCTTCACTCTTCCCATCTCAAAGCTTGCCTTGACGATTTCAGAGATTGTCTTATCTGAAAAACCTGTATCCATGACACGCCTGTCATCAAATGGAAGAAGTGACGAGAATACGTTCTTCTTACCAAGTGTCTCGAGTGCTTTTCGAAGTTCTGGCTGGAAAATAACGATGAGTGTAGTAATCGCAACAACAGATGCATTCTTAACAATCCAGAGAATTGTATTCATCTGAAAAATGAATGCAACAAAAACGAATACGACGATTACAACAATGCCTCGAAGCAGTGCATAAGCCTTCGTATTCCTGATCCATGACGCCACCTTGTAAATAAGGAAGGATATGATGAGTATCTCAATCACATCCGTCACTCTTGGCTTAGGTATTGTCATTATCGATATGTATCTGTCAAGAAATGAAATAATACGATCCATCTTTCACCGACAATTAATCATCTATTCCCCCAATTGACTGAGTCGGGGAATTAAGTCTCCTCCAGCCCTCAGCATTAGGATTTGTGTTCTGTGGTACGGTTCCTGCGGTTCCTACAGGTCTTGCAGCTGGTTTCGCTGCTGGTTTTGCTGCAGAAGCAGGGCGGGCGGTTCTCACCGGTGTCTTTGCTCTATCAGGTGATACATTCCTTGAAGTAGTACGTTCTGAAGACACGTTTTTTTTCTGGGAATTGATATGTTTCACCTTTTTTTCCGGAGTAGCAACTGTCATCTTGGGCACAGCCTTGACATAGTAATAATACTCATCGTCCTCAAACTGCAGATGCTCTGTTCTCGAATAATCCAGAGACAGGATGAAGAACTGTAGGACGAAAGTGATAATCGCTGAAACAAGTCCGCCAAAGACAACTCCCGATAGCGACACACCCAGATCAAAGGTCATGTCACCCACCAACACTATCACTACGCACGAAATAGCACCGACAACGGTTGCTATTGTCCATGAATGATCCACAGACAGTCTGCGAATGATATACACAAGAATAATTGTTACGGCAAAAGCTGCTGCCGTGGCCACCATTGAACGATTGCCCATCAGCAGGTTATCAATAACATATTTGAACTTCTGAACTGCACTCTCAGCCTCGATATTACCAAGTACTGATGAATTGACTCTCACATAATCAAGGACATAGTACACTGCGACACCGCATCCGACAGAAATGGCTGAAAGAGGTGTACATACAAGTCCACATACAAGAGGCACCACATAAGGAATATGAAGCATGAAACACACTGGAGTAAGCAGCACTGCAAGAGCGTCACTGGGCGAAAATCTGAAATACAGAAGTGCCATGAGCATAAAAAGTGCAAACACTACAATCGCACACTCCATTGAAAGTGCATATATATTGAGAACAATGAAAGCCGCCGCAAAAACGACCATCACATTAGCAGGAAGGAAGGAACATAGAAGAGCAGCAATCATGAGGACGCCCTTATTCTGAAGCCTTGCCATGAATCCCAGATTCTTGTTAATCAACATGAATGTAATCAGCGCAAGAGCAAACTTAAGCACAGGTATGATATACACATCAAACCTGCTGTAAAAATTTTTCAGATGTTCCCTTACTTCCAGTAACGCTGTCATTTAAAACTCTCCCGCCCTGACACTAATCTTCGTCGCTGTCATCATCATACATCTTGGCAAGCTTCTTCAGGGCATTATTGTAACCATGTAAACTCTTCCAGGCCCTATCATATCTGATAGAGTAAATGATGTACGAAAGCACGGCATATACACCTATAAGTATTCCGTACACCTTGAGGATCTGCTTCCCCACCGTTATAAGATCCAGCTTATACACATCTGCGATAAGTGTCTCCATGTTATAATACACATACATGCCGATGACAATTGCGAATGCAATGGTTGCCCCCAGCACAGTGATAACCACATGAAGGCTGATGTAATCCCCTCTGAAGAAACTTGCGATAGGAATTGTCTTCCTCCCCTCGTTCTCCTCATAGGATGCCATCCTGGTCATGGTTTTTATCCTGTTCTCATCTAACATATCTGATACCGATACTCTTAATTACTTTCTTCCATCAAGGAATCTCATACGTGCAGCTTCACGTGCTGCCTTCTTAACTTCAGGGTCAGCCTTCTTGTCAAGACCGGCTGCGCTGATAAGACCCTTTGCAAGATCGCTCTTGCACTTCTCGCAGAATCTTCCAGTCTTAATCATTGCACCACATGATTCACAGGTAACTCCCATCGGAGAATCATCACCAAATGTAAGCCTCTCCTCACGAATCCACTGATTAATCTGCTGAGGCTCAACATCACAGGCCTTTGCAACATCCTGTATCGATGCAAGATTCGGATTGGCTCTCACATATTCCTTGACCTCCTGAAACTTTGCCTCAAGTGCTTCAACACAAGCGGGGCAGAGCTGGGGTCCACTGACATAATTGAAAAGTCTACGACACTTTCTACAATTCTTAACGTTCATTTCTATCCTCCATAATCTTCCTGGTTCTGTCTCACTCAGGGAATTTCTCTCTATTTTTCCATACCTGCTGCGACAGTGATAAAATATACTTCTCTGGTTCCATGCAACTTAAGCAGCGACGAAATCTCATCTATTGTACTGCCCGTAGTATATATATCGTCAACAAGTACAATCGAGTTTAATTTTACATCATATTGGCCCATAATAAAAGCATTTTTTAAATTGTTTTGGCGCTGTCCAGGCTCCAGAAGTTTGAGCGGCGCTGTGTTTTTTACGCGCAGCACATAGTCCTCAAGCACAGGTATGCCTAGTTCACTCCCCAATTTTTTTGCTATCACAGCCGCCTGATTGTATCCCCTTGAAAACTCTCTCTTCGGATGTAGTGGAACAGGAATAATCGCATCCACCTTCATTTCCTTAATCTCATTTCCAAGATGGTCAGCTGCCATTTTCCCAAAGTGATACCCATACCTCTGTCTGTTCTTGTATTTTAGCCTGTATATACTTTTTCTGAGTGGATCGTTGTAGACAAACAGGGAGAATCCCCTGTCAAAGAAATGTTTTATCCGCAGGCAGTCGCCACAGTACTCGCGCTCACTCCTGCCTATCATCTTGCCGCACTTTAGGCAGCGCGGCTCCCTGGAATAGATCAGCATCGGTCTGCACATTGGGCACAGGCCCCCATCGCTCCCCCAGACCGTTCCATCACAGAGGACACAACGGTCCGGGAAAAGAAACATTAATAATGCTTCCAGAATTCTGTTCAATATTTTTTTCAAATTTCTTCACTTACCTCCACAATGCGCCGTGCAAGAGCCGTATATCTCACCTGCTGGTGTTCATTGGCAATCATGCTTCTGACAGTTGCGGCACTTCCAATAATTGTCACACACTGTCTCGCGCGCGTCACCGCAGTGTAGAGCAGGTTCCTATTCATCAGCATGGACGGTCCAGTCAGCAGCGGCAGGACAACTGCCGGGTACTCACTTCCCTGTGATTTATGGATAGTGATGGCGTAAGCCAGCTCCAGTTCATCAAGCTGTGCCAGGCCGTAGCTCACGCACCGTCTGTCATCAAATTCAACCTTCAACGTTCCCGAAGACTTATCAACCTCCACAACCGTTCCCATGTCACCATTGAAGATTCCCTGCCCGCGGTCAATGACAAGATTGTACTTACCTGTTATCTCCCATTCCAGCTGATAATTGTTCTTTATCTGCATGACCTTGTCACCGAGTCTGATGACACCGTCCCCCGAAGCAATCTCTCCCTTCCTGTCAGAAGGTGGATTCAGCCGCTCCTGAAGTACCTTGTTGAGATTTTCAACGCCCAGAATTCCCTTTCTCATAGGCGTCATGACCTGAATATCGAAGGGCTTTGCATTCACATAGGGCGGAAGCTTCTTAGTCACCAGGTAGACAATCCCCTCGATTATCACCGAGGAATCATCCCTTCCAAGGAAGAAGAAATCCCTGCTGCTGTTGTCGAGGGCTATATCCTCACCGACATTTATCCTGTGGGCATTGACGACAATATCACTAAGTGCCGCCTGGCGGAAAATCTTGTCAAGCACCGCAACGCCGAATCTTCCTGATGCAATTATGTCCTTGAGCACCGTTCCTGGTCCAACCGAAGGAAGCTGGCTGGCATCCCCCACCATGATGAGTCTTGTGCCTGGTGTGATTGCCTTGAGAAGTGCGTGGAAAAGATATATGTCCACCATGGACATCTCGTCGATGATGACTGCGCCCGCCTCAAGAGGTTCATCCTCATCTCTTCCGAAGGCGCTGATCTGTTCCCCACCAACCTCAAGCATTCTGTGGATGGTCCTGGCCTCGTATCCCGTCGCCTCGCTCATCCTCTTTGCCGCACGGCCTGTAGGTGCAGCAAGCAGTACGTCCATTCCCGCCCGGTCAAAGTATTCCAGCAGGATTTTTATAATCGTAGTCTTTCCCGTTCCAGGGCCTCCCGTTATGACCGACACACCCCTGGTTGCCGCCATAATTACGGCTTCCTTCTGCTTCTCATCAAGCTCAAGTCCGCTCTTTTTCGCTATTTTATCTATTGTCTTCTCAATTTTTGCCGACGGGGTTCCAAATGCATCGTCAAGTGCACTCAGCCTTCGGGCACTATCCAGCTCAACGTAATATCCCAGTGTGAGAAAAATATTCTCACCGCCCTCATCCAGATCCGAAATCAGTTTCCCATCCATGATGAGATTGTCAAGCTCCGCCTCAGTATCAGCCCTGTCCACTTCCAGAAGACTGGCAGAACGCTCTTTGAGAATGCTTGCAGGAAGGTAGATATGACCTTCTCCTGCCGCCATCGAGAGAACATACAGAATCCCGCTTCTAATCCTGAAGGGCGACTGCGTTCCAAATCCCGATTTTCTGGCAATCTCGTCAGCTGTCTTAAATCCCACTCCAGGGATGTCATCAACCAGCCTGTAGGGATTGGTCCTCAGGATATCAAAAACCTTGTTCTCATACTGCGCATAAATCTTGATTGAAAGATTCAGGGAAAGTCCAAGATCCTGAAGGTGCATCATTGCCTTGCGCATACCTCTCTTCTCACGCATCTGCTCTGCAATATTCCTCGCAATACGTTCAGAAATCCCCTTTATCTCAACCAGGCGTTCAGGCTCTTCATCCATTATGCGAAGTGCATCCTCGCCAAATGCTTTGACAATTCGCTTCGCCATAGTAGGACCAACGCCTTTTATTGCACCCGAAGAAAGATATCGCTCTATTGAGACGATATCCTCAGGTTCAACTATTTCATAATTCTGTACTTTGAATTGTTCGCCGTAAGATGCGTGATGAGTTTCCTCACCAGTAACACGGATCATCTCGCCCTCTTCAATGCTCCTGAAAACACCAGTAAGTGTCTTCTCCTTATCATCGACATTGAGAACTAAAACTGTATATCCGTTTTCGGCGTTCCGATAAATGATATGATCAACATAGCCCTTGAGCTCTGTCATGCTTCTTCACTCTCCGTAGATAATACCTCTTCATTCTCGGTAGAGACTGCCTCTACCGCCGAAGTGGAATCTATCTCTTCAGCCGTCACTCTGGAACCATAGTTCCGTTTCATCTGCTCAAACATCTGCTGGGCAAGTCCCCTGCTTCCAGACTTCTCCTGAAGACCCTCTGCCATCTCCTGAATCACATTGCCCTTAAAATAGTCCACAAGGTTCGAGGTCGATGTATCAAGACTGTCATTCTTCGGTATCGTCTTCTCAACCTCTTTAAGTACCTGCTCTATAAAATATGACTCAAACTGCTTGCAGGCATCCAGCATCTCCTCGTCAGTCGCCTTGGAGTAATCCTTGCCCACCGCGCTCTTTGCCTTGGACGTTGCCGCCTGTGCATTGCTCGCAGCCGTATCAACAAAATTTGTATTAATTCCTGATAATTCCATGTTCTAAAAATTATCCCCACTATCTCTTAAGCTGATTAGCCTGCTGCATCATCTCGTCTGTGGTAGTAATAGCCTTTGAGTTGAGCTCATACGCTCTCTGTGCCACAATAAGATTTACCATCTCGTCAGCAACCTGAACGTTGGAAGCCTCAAGGTATCCCTGTGCAATAGTACTCTTCTGGACATTATCATTGTCAGCTTCGTTGATAGCCTCTCCTGAAGCTGCTGTCACACCGTACTTGGTATCACCAATCTTGTTAAGACCTGCAGGGTTCTGGAACTGCCATAGTCCGACCTGCTTACCAATAGGCTGTGGATTGTTGTCCTCATCAGGATAAAGCAGATTACCATCAGCACTGATTGTCACCCTGCTTGAAATCATGTCATCGTCAAGGACAATCGGCTCACCGTCAACATCCAGCACAGGATTACCGTCTGAATCCGTAAGTGTAAGTCCATCCTCTCCGATAGACATCATGAAATTACCATTCCTGGTGTAGTAGGTCTCTCCATCCTCACCTCTGGTAGCGAAGAAACCCTCACCCTGAATTGCAAATGCAAAAATATTCTCAGATGCAGTAAATGAACCCTGTGTAAACTGAGAAGTAATTGATGCATTTCTTACACCGAGACCAACCTGTGCACTGATGGGCTTTGCCTCGCCATTGGCTGTGGTGGTCTTCGTCTGAAGTGTCTGATATAACAGGGACTTGAATTCATTTGTCTCTGTCTTATATCCCACTGTATTGACATTTGCCAGATTGTTGGCAATTGTATCAACGTTATTCTGCTGAGCGATCATTCCTGTCGCTGCCGACCAAAGTGAACGTACCATACTACAAACCCTCCTTATGAAAGCCTTCCAAGAGATGTGACTGCAGACTCCAGGGATTCATCCATAGTCTGGATAATCTTCTGGTTAGCCTCGTACTGTCTTGATACACTTATCATCTCAACCATTTCAGAAACAGTCTCGACATTGGAAGCCTCGAGATATCCCTCATAGACCTGAGCTTCAGCGGGCTGCTGCGTAGCACCCTCAACGGGGTCGTAGAGATTCTCTCCATATTTTGCGAGATAATCATAATTTTCAAAATCAGTGACCTGAATCTGAGCTGCATTCTCGCCGTCAACATATATATTTCCAGCTCTGTCAATCTGAACCTGAGCCATTGGATCGATTGTGATATGATTGCCATTCACATCAAGGACAAAGTCTCCGTCCTTGGTAACAAGTGTGCCTTCCTTCGTCAGGGTGAATGCTCCATCCCTTGAGTACTTTACCGAAGTCTCGCCCGCCTTGTTCGTAAACTCTATTGCAAAGAAACCCTTGCCTGACAGGGCAAGATCAAAGGTATTATCCGTCTGCTTAAATGCACCCTGGGAATAATCAGTATAATTCTCACCGATCTTGACTCCCATGTTGAGGGTTCCCATCTTCTTGGGAATATTCCAATCGGATGTATCCTTAATTCTGACTCCGAGCACATCATGGAAGGACTGTGCTGTCGCACCCTCCTTCTTGAAGCCTGTTGTGTCCGTGTTGGCCAGATTATTAGTCAGGGTGTCCATCCTGTGCTGCTCATTAAGCATTCCTGTGTAGGCTGTGTATAATCCCTTTACCATTCTTTCCTGTCACCTCGAAAAACTAACTTAGAAATCGTCTCTCTCTCCAGCAAGGAACTCAACATACTTACCGGTACCTATAGCAACTGCTGTCATAGGATCCTCAGCTGTCATTGTGTTGATTCCCGTCTTGTCGATGATGAGATCCTCAAGACCTCTAAGGAGCGAGCCACCGCCTGTGAGCACGATACCGCGGTCAGCGATATCAGCTGAAAGCTCCGGTGGAGTGCGCTCCAGCACACCGTGGATAGCTTCAACGATCTGTGTTGTTGCCTCTTTAAGTGCCTCCTCAGTCTCCTCTGAAGAAACCTTTACTGTTCTTGGAAGTCCTGTAACAATATGACGTCCTCTGACCTCCATATAATCAACCTCAGGACGCTTGAAAGCTGCGCCAATCTTAATCTTGAGGTCTTCTGCTGTTCTCTCACCAATGAGAAGATTGTGTTTCTTTCTCATGTAGCGGACGATTGCCTCGTCAAAATCATCTCCAGCAATCTTGATTGATGTAGATACAACAGTTCCACCAAGTGAGATAACTGCAATATCTGTAGTACCACCACCGATATCCACAATCATATTACCGCAGGGCTTGGAGATATCGATTCCGGCACCGATTGCTGCTGCGATAGGCTCCTCAATAATCTTCACATCACGGGCACCTGCCTGATATGTTGCATCCTCAACAGCCTTCTTCTCAACCTCTGTAACTCCCGAAGGAACACAGACAGCAATTACGGGTTTTCTGAAGGTTCTCTTACCAAGAGCCTTCTGGATGAAGTACTTAAGCATCTTCTCAGTTACTGTGTAATCTGAGATAACACCCTGACGAAGTGGTCTGACTGCAACAATGTTGCCAGGAGTACGTCCAAGCATCAGACGTGCCTCCTCACCGATGGCTTTAATCTTGTTGGTGTCCTTGTCAAAAGCCACAACTGAGGGTTCCTTGAGCACAACACCCTTTCCTCTTAAATAAACCAGGATACTGGCAGTACCCAAATCAATTCCTATATCTGTATAAGGCATCTTTTATTCCCCTTTCCTAGAGTTCATGTCCATATGCAATACAACGTACAAAATCCCGAAGCTTATACTACGGGGCATTATCCATAATATTCTAAATCACATCACACATCTTTGCAATGCCTAGAAATAGGACAACATCAACAAAATTATGAAAGAAAAATAAAAAATGCACGTACAACCCTACATGATCCTTCACAAAGAATATTAAGGGCGCGTCCGTGCTTCCTTAAGATACATATCGGAAGCACACGCGCCATCCTTAACCCTTTATTATATTTTTCTTCTCAGTTTTCTTCTCTAGTTCTCTTCTTCACTCTTCTTTGCCGGCCCATCCATCGCGGTCCAGCATTCTCTTAATATACTGTCCCGTATACGAACCTTCTACTACAGCTACCTCTTCAGGTGTTCCTGTGGCCACCACGGTTCCACCGCCGTCTCCGCCTTCAGGTCCCATGTCTATGATGTAGTCCGCAGTCTTAATAACATCGAGGTTATGCTCGATGACAACCACAGTATTCCCGCCCTCGGAGAGCTTCCTCAAGATATCAACCAGCTTATGTACATCCGCAAAGTGAAGTCCCGTCGTTGGCTCATCCAGAATATAGATTGTCCTTCCGGTAGGCCTCTTTCCAAACTCAGTTGCAAGCTTGATTCTCTGTGCCTCGCCTCCAGACAGTGTGGTTGAGGGCTGTCCCAGCTTGATGTAGGAGAGTCCTACTTCATTCAGGCATTCCATCTTCCTGCTGATTGATGGAATGTTCTTAAAGAATTCAACTGCGTCCTCCACAGTCATGTCAAGCACGTCAAAAATATTTTTATCCTTGTATTTGATATCCAGCGTCTCACGGTTATAGCGCTTGCCGCCGCACACTTCACAGGGAACGTACACATCCGGAAGGAAATGCATCTCAATCTTAATTATGCCATCTCCTGAGCATGCCTCGCAGCGGCCTCCCTTTACGTTGAAGGAGAATCTTCCCTTCTTGTAGCCATGCGCCTTTGCATCCTTTGTGGATGCAAAGAGGTCCCTTATCTGGTCGAATACGCCCGTGTAGGTCGCGGGGTTAGACCTGGGAGTACGTCCTATGGGTGACTGGTCGATTGCTATTATCTTGTCAAGCTGCTCCATTCCAAGAATCTCGTCATGCTTTCCAGGAATCGTCCTTGCCCTGTTGTAATCCCTTGCGAGATGCTTATAGAGAATCTCGTTGATGAGGGATGACTTACCAGAGCCTGATACACCTGTGACAACAGTCATGACGCCAAGAGGAATGTCCACGTCGATATTCTTAAGGTTGTTCTCCCTTGCTCCCTTTATCGTAAGGAAGCCAGTGGGCTTACGCCTTATTTCAGGCACTGGAATACGCGTCTTCCCTGACAGGTACTGACCTGTAATCGACTCGGGGATTTTCATGATATCCTCTGCCGTTCCTGCTGCAACAACCTCCCCGCCGTGAACTCCAGCTCCCGGTCCTATATCAACCAGATAGTCCGCCGCGAGCATTGTGTCCTCGTCATGCTCAACAACGATAAGCGTATTGCCAAGGTTCTTGAGGTTCTTGAGTGCATCGAGAAGCTTATCGTTATCCCTCTGGTGGAGTCCAATAGAAGGCTCATCGAGAATATACACAACTCCAACAAGTCCGGAACCAATCTGAGTAGCCAGTCTGATTCGCTGTGCCTCGCCGCCGGAAAGTGTCGCCGTTGCTCGCGCGAGGTTTAAGTACTCAAGTCCGACACCCTTTAAGAATTCTACCCTCGCATTAATCTCCTTGAGAATCTGCTCACCAATGAATCTCTGATGATCTGAGATTGTAAGGTTCTGCAGGAATTCAGCGAGGTCTCCCACGGACATGGAAGTCATCTCAAAAATATTCCTGTCAGATACGGTCACGGCAAGGGATGTCTTCTTCAACCTTCTGCCGCCACACTCATCGCAGGGTGTGATTCTCATATAAGTCTCATACTCCGCCTTTGACGTCTCGGAAGCAGTCTCGCGATAACGCCTTTCCATATTCCTTATGAGGCCTTCAAACGCAATGTCATAGACGCCCTCACCTCTCTGACCTCTGTAGCGCACACTGACTTCCTGTCCTCTGGTACCATTGATGATAATGTCCTTCACATCGTCAGACAGTTTTCCGAAAGGAGTGTCCATAGAAAAGCCATAATGCGTTGCCATTGCCTTCAATATCGCGTATGAGAAGCTTGACTCATCACTTGATGACTGCCATCCCATGCAGGAAATAGCACCCTCAGCAAGAGAAAGTCTCTTGTCAGGTATCATGAGATCCGCATCAAACTCCATCCTGTATCCGATACCTGCACACACGGGGCAGGCACCAAAAGGGTTGTTGAATGAAAATGACCTAGGCTCCAGTTCATCAATGCTGATTCCGCAGTCAGGACAGGCAAAGCTCTGTGAGAAATTAAGTTCCTGAGCGCCAATAACATCAACCACAAGCAGGCCATCTGCCAGGTCAAGTACTGTCTCGATGGAATCAGCAAGCCTCTTCTCAATTCCATCCTTCACAACAAGTCTGTCCACAATTATCTCGATGGTATGCTTGTTATTCTTCTCAAGTGCAATCTCCTCGTCGAGTTCATAGAGATTGCCATCTATTCTGGCCCTTACATATCCGCTCTTCTTGGCTCTCTCAAGTACCTTCTCGTGGCGTCCCTTCTTTCCACGAACGACCGGTGCCAGGAGCTGAATCTTAGTGCCTTCACCAAGTTCCATCACACTGTCAGTCATCTGATCGACAGTCTGCTTCTCAATCACCCTGCCGCACTGTGGACAGTGTGGGATTCCAATCCTTGCGTAAAGAAGACGGAAATAATCATATATTTCCGTCACTGTACCTACCGTGGATCTAGGGTTTCTATTTGTGGATTTCTGATCAATTGAAATCGCAGGAGACATTCCCTCAATCTTCTCGACGTTAGGCTTCTCCATCTGTCCAAGGAACTGTCTCGCATAGGACGAAAGCGACTCCATGTATCTTCGCTGGCCCTCTGCATAAAGCGTGTCAAAGGCCAGTGACGATTTGCCAGATCCCGAGAGACCTGTAAATACCACAAAGGCGTCTCGCGGAATATCAAGATCAATATTTTTCAAATTGTTTTCACGTGCTCCCCGGACCCTGATGTAATGTCTGTATTTCTCCGGGATAAAAGTTCTGTCTGTCATTTCTTACCTATTATTCTTATTCACTGGCAGTAGGGGCCAGTTTTTCTGTCATATCATTCATCTGCTGAGTGCTCCAGCGCTCAACCTTCACATTCTTATTCTTTACTGCTCTGCTCATAAGGCCAAAGCACTGCTGCAGGTACTGAAGTGTAACCTTGGTGTCAAGCTTCGACTCACCTGCCGTTCTCTGCTGGAAGGCATAGGGAATCTCAACTACTGAACTATATCTTGCCATAGCAAGTACCTCAACCATGATCTTCCATCCGATAGGTCGCAGGTCTGCATCCTTAATTGCCTCTCTCCTGAACATGAAGAGACCACTTGTTGGGTCTGATATATGTCTCAGACAGGGAAGAAGTATCTGTCCGATGAGTCTGGCTGTTCCAGACACAAGCTTCCTGTACCAGTTAAGTCCACCATCATCACCGCCTGGGATGAGTCGAGAGGGAATGCAGAAATCCGCACCGCTCTCAAGTGCGGCAAACATAGGCCTCAGTATTGTCGGCGGATGCTGAAGGTCTGCGTCCATGCACGCAAGATAATCTCCCTCTGCAAGCTTGAATCCGAGGATTACAGCGGTAGCAAGACCCTTCTCATCTGTCCTGTGCTTAATTCTGACATGGGGTTTCTCCTTCGCAATTGCCTCAACCACCTGAGGTGTGTCATCCGTCGAATCATCCACGAAAAGAATCTCATGGTCTATTCCCTTAAGCGCATCGTCAATCTGCTCCACCAGCTTCCCAACGTTATCACGCTCGTTATATGAAGGTACAACTATTGATACTTTACTCATTGTCTCCACCAATCTCCCTAAAAATACTATTCTGCATCAAGCAGAAATTTCTTGAGTTCCAGCATTTTATCACGAAGCATCGCAGCGCTCTCAAAGTCAAGCTCTGCAGCCGCCTTCTGCATCTTATTCTGCACGTCCTTGATAATCTTTTCAAGTTCTTTCCTGTCCATTGACTCCGGATCCTTCTCAAGATCGTACTCACTCTTTGCAATGCTCTTTGAAATACTGATGAGTTCACGCACTGCCTTCCTGATTGTAGTGGGTGTGATTCCATGCTCATCATTATACCGCTGCTGGATTTCCCTTCTTCGTGCAGTCTCATCAATACATACCTGCATGGAATCAGTTATGGAATCAGCATACATGATAACCCGTCCGTCCGAGTTACGGGCAGCCCTTCCGACCGTCTGTATAAGCGATGTCGCACTTCTGAGAAATCCCTCCTTGTCTGCATCAAGTACTGCAACAAGTGAGATCTCAGGAATGTCAAGGCCCTCTCTCAGAAGATTAATTCCCACAAGCACGTCAAAAACATCAAGACGCATGTCTCTAATTATCTCAGCACGCTCCAATGTGTCAACATCGGAATGGAGATATTTAACCCTTATTCCTGCTTCCCTAAGGTAATCCGTCAGGTCCTCAGCCATTCTCTTGGTCAGCGTGGTGACAAGTACCTTGCCTCCGACATAGCTATCCTCAGCATCTATGCTCTTTCCCTCGTTCAGCCTCCGTCCGTATTCTATCACACCCCGTATCTCATTAAGAAGGTCATCAATCTGTCCCTCTGTGGGTCTGACGGATATCTCTGGATCGAGAAGTCCAGTGGGTCTGATAATCTGCTCTGTCCTTAATAATTCGTGATCTGCCTCATACTGGGCCGGAGTGGCTGAGACAAACAGCATCTGATCTATCTTGCTCTCAAATTCTTCAAACGCGAGAGGACGGTTATCCTTGGCGGAGGGAAGCCTGAAGCCATAATCAACCAGTGTTCCCTTCCTTGACTGATCTCCGTGATACATTGCCCTTATCTGAGGCACTGTCATATGGGACTCATCGATGATAATCAAAAAATCATCCGGGAAGAAATCCATCAGTGTATAGGGCGGTGCTCCCGCCGGCATCGCATTCATATGCCTTGAATAGTTCTCAATTCCAGAACAGAACCCTGTCTCCTTGAGCATCTCAATATCAAAATTGGTTCTCTCAGATATCCTCTGTGCCTCCAGAAGCTTGTCCTGGCTCTTGAAGTACTTAACCTGTTCTACAAGCTCCTCCTCGATAAGCTGGCAGGCATTCATCAGCTTCTCCTTACCCACAACGTAGTGGGAGGCAGGGAAGATTGTCACGTGCCCAAGTTCACACTTCCTGTCACCGGTAAGCGGATCTATCTCAGATATCCTGTCAATCTCGTCACCAAAGAATTCTATCCTGAGCGCAGTATCATCCGACTCAGCAGGGAATACCTCAAGTGTATCTCCCCTTACCCTGAAGGTACAGCGCTTAAACTCCATCTCAGCCCTGTCAAACCTAATATCAATCAGTTCGCTGATCACCTGGTCGCGGTCCTTCTCCATACCGGGTCTCAGGGAAACTGTCAAATCCTTGTACTCATCAGGAGAGCCAAGACCATATATACACGAAACAGAAGCGACAACCACGACGTCCCGTCTCTCAGTCAGCGATGATGTGGCAGACAGCCTCAGCTTGTCTATCTCATCATTTACAGAAGAATCCTTCTCGATATATGTGTCTGTAGAAGGCACATA
>DCHL01000123.1:25607-32523 GCA_002317595.1 Lachnospiraceae bacterium UBA1753
CAAAATACTCTACTGCATTCTCAGGAAAGAACTCCTTGAACTCACCGTAGAGCTGCCCCGCCAATGTCTTATTGTGGGCTATTACAAGGGTGGGCTTATTCAAAGCCGCTATGACATTAGCCATGGTAAAGGTCTTGCCAGAGCCTGTAACACCCAGAAGTGTCTGGAACTGGTTGCCCTCCTTAAATCCCCTGACAAGCTCCTCTATTGCCTGCGGCTGGTCTCCTGTTGGATTGTACTTACTGTGAATCTTGAATTCCATGAAAAATCTTCTTTCCAAAAATGATAGATACACATCATACCACAACGAATTGCATTCGTCTATGCCAAATAGAACATTTGTTCGTTATTTTTACGGACCAAAAATTCCAAGGCTGTATATCCCTCCGAAATCGGAGCCACTAAGGGTTTTCTCACCAGTACCCCAGGCATCGATATATTCCTTCTTCTCTGTGTTGTAATTTGCATTTTTGAAATCCACATTACCCGCATCATCAGTGTGCGAGTAGTTTACAGTGAGGATTCCATTCTCGCGGAGCATTATCGAGTCCACCGTATTTCCTTGTGCCTCAATCTCATCGAACATTCCCTTGGGACACAGGGACTCTGCTTCCGCCCTGCCTATCGCCACACCGACATCCTCTATGAATTCATCCCCTTCAAACCTGAAATAGTAGGGCTTCCAGCTGTGACCAAGATATGTGTCCATCTCCTTATCGTATGAAACGTCATACGCAGACAGGGTGATTGTAAATTCATTTCCGTCAGGCTCACACATGTCTCCCACTCTTGAAAGCCCATCTTCCACAGGCTTTCCGTCGCGCACGGTATATATTTCAGTAACTCTTGCAGTAGCATATGCCTCATACTGGAGCAGGAATTTCCTGGTGCCAAAATCTGCCACGTGACAGATTTCGAGATAATATTTTTCCCCATCATCTATAAGCGACACGCCGTCATCATTCACGAACCAGAGCTCACCATAGTATTCGTCAGCAAACTCCTCACCGCCTTCATTTACCTGTCCTGTGAAGGCAAATGCCTCATAGCTTCCGTCACAGTCATAGTCCTCGCAGGCAAAGCCCAGGATAGGCCCGTCCGAATCTGACAGTTCCTTCTCAAGCTTCTCTTTAAGGCGCTCCTCAGCTCCCTGCTTATCCGTGTCAGAAGCTTTCATGTCGGGAGTCTCTGCATCGCCGTCAACATCCCCTTGGAGTGGCTTGAAAATCTGTTCTGCAAGTCCAATAATATCAAAGCCATCCAGGTTTTTTCCGCTCGTAGAAAGTGAATACATCATTCCAGGCACCGCATCATACCAGTTGCACACAATGTAGGTCACGCCGTCTTCCTCAGCGCTCATTATCCTTGCATCGCAGTAAGAAACCTGGCCGTTCCTGTCGGTAGCCCAGTCATAATACATACCAGAAATATCCTCAAACTTTGGTGTAGGCTTCATACGTGCACAGATTTCCTGTCCCTGCCATGTAAAGTCAGCCTCCCCAAGATTTTCGGTGCTGCAGATACTGTACCGAGTGTCCTGCGCCTCCTTTGGGACATTGATCACAAATCCCAGCGCCTGCTCCATTTCAGGAGCGCTGCAGTCCTCCCAGGGGTTGCCAATCATAGTATTACCCGCATTGGAAGATTCCTCATCGACTGCCCCTGTCGTGGCAGTCTCAGGCGCTGCAGTTTCCTCTGGCTTTGCGGCATCCTTCTTACCACAGCCTGCAAGACACAGCACGGCAAGGCACACAACTGCTATTTTTTTCCAATAGATTCCTTCTTTTCTCATATTCAGTCACTCCATAAATGAAACATCTGCGCTTCTCTATCTTCTGCACATCTCCTCAATCCACTCACGTCTCACAAGAGCAGAAAGCCATTCCTCCGGGATACTCTCATATCCGTAATACAGGCCTGCAAGTCCGCCGGCAACAGCTCCGACCGTGTCCGCATCGCCGCCCAGATTGACGGTCTGTATGATGCACTCCCTATAATCAGAGGTCGTTATCAGATTCCACACTGCCGCCTCAAGGGTGTGCACCACATATCCGGAGGTAATAATCTCACTCTCCGGCGTTCTGGCAAGTTCGTCAGTCTCATACAGTCTGCCGTAATATGAGCGCTCTACAAGATTCCTAAGGTCCCTTGCATAGTAATCCATTCCCTCGTCAATCCCGTCCTGAAGGCACTGCCTGAGAGATTTTTTATCCCTGTCATTAATTATATGCTTAACCATAAAATAGTAAAGTCCGCATCCCATCTGTGCTCTTATATGTCCATGGGTAATGGCACTCACATCATGTATTGCCTGAATGCATTCATCCTCCGATGTACATACGGATTTCTGCTTTTCGGCAAAAAATATGCAGAGGGGCAGTATCTTCATGAGCGAGCCATTTCCGTTGTCGCGCTCACCGTCCGGTCCGCCTTTAGGATCTCCCGTAGCGAGGAAATTGCGAATTCCGCACATGCATCCCATACCGATATCATAGGCTCTTCCAAAGGGTGTGTACTCCCCTTCCTTAAGCCATCTGGCAGAGCGCTCTGCAATATCCACCACGTCCACATATCCAAGCTCCTTAAGGCTGTCAAGCAGTGCAAGGGCAAGGGAACTGTCGTCGGTAAAGCATCCTGCAGGCATGCCAAATCCCTCGCAGGGAATCATCTCTGTCACCTTGTGCTCGGTAAACTCCTCACGATCCCTGAACTGGCAGGGCGAACCGAAAGCATCAGCAGTAACAAGTCCCATCATTCCGTCAAGGTAATTATTTCTCTCCATATCAATATCCTCCATCTGTCTATGAATTATTCATGTGATAAGCACAGTATACATATCCATAAGCAAACAATGGTCGCCACAAGGGCGACCATCGGGAATAATCATGACAATATATATCCTCAGTTCTCCAGAACCAGAGTTCTCTGCAGAAATCTCACATCGTCGGCGGCCGGAGTGGAATCCCCTCGGTAGACATACATTATGACACACAGGCCGCCCTTTGCCGGAGTAAATGCGAACTCCACGCGGTAACTTCCATACTCACCGACATACCGGTCAAACTGCGTGTTGTAGGAAGTGTAATCCGTATATTTCGCTAACAGATGATATGAGCCACCACAGATATTATCTGTAATCTCCCTCTCAATCTTCCCAATACTTCTGGCAACACTGTCAGTCTTAACATTTTCCTTACTGTTAAAATAGAAAACACAGCAGGCCTCAACCTCTTCCTTATCGCGGAGCGAATTAAGCATATACGCTTTTGCATAAGACGGATTCACATTGAAGAGCTTCTCTTTATCGTCTCCAACAATCTCCACAGTTCCCCAGTTTGAAGGAACGCAGAACTTGATTTTTCCATCTGCAATACTCACCTCGTCCGCCGATGATTTCGAATAAGACTTACCGCCAAGCACATAATAATCAGCGCTAAGCGCGGCAGAATTCTTGACAACACTGTCAGCGGTCAGGGTAATTGTCCCCTTTTT
Organism: Lachnospiraceae bacterium UBA1753; assembly: GCA_002317595.1. Classification (GTDB taxonomy): domain Bacteria; phylum Bacillota; class Clostridia; order Lachnospirales; family Lachnospiraceae; genus UBA1753. Next base: position 29,100 of record DCHL01000123.1, read on the forward strand.
TTCATCTCCAAAAGAAAGCCTTCCATATGCCCACACTGTATCATCTGCAACAATTCCCGAAAAAGCATTCTTTGTGGAGCCCACATAAATATAACCATCTCCAGCCTTAAGCCAGAAGGATTTTAAGTCTTCTGAAAGTTTTGTCACCTTCCCGGAAATAACAACCTGTCGTCCTTTGTACTTCTGCTCAGTAGCCTTGTAATCTCCAGCTGCCGTTTTAATTAAGGCAGCCGCGTCAAATCTGTCATATATCGAAGTCTGATTGCTATCAAGAATAGGCTGATTCCACTCGAGATCAACTCCAAGTCCCATACCACAGGTCATTGTCCAACAGAGCATAACGATAATCAAAAATATGAGCTTATATTTTTTTCTCATTTCTTATTCACCGTCTTCACCGTGTACTCGATGCCCTTCTCCTTGAGATACTGCTCCACCATAAGGCAGGTCTTGTATTCAGCATACTCGTCCTCAATAATGACCTGCTTGCCGGATACATACTTTGGATCAATCTTGCTTTCGATCGAGCTGCGCAGGATGGTCTGGCCGTTCAGCTTGATTCTTTTCTCTCTTATGTTGATGACAAATTCCTTTGATTCCTCGGTCTTGTTCGCTGGCTTTGTCTGTGAAGTCTCATCGGCCGCTTCCTGAGAACTGTCAGCGGTCGTCGCATGCGGCTTAAAGCCAGGGCCCAGGTCAATGAGCTGTCCCAGGTCAACAATCGGCTTATCACTATATAGATTGCTTCCAAGCACCTCGGCACCCATGATGACCGAGAGCAGGATGGCAAGCGCAATAAAAACTGATAATTTCCTCTTCATCTACAGATTCTTCTTCTCCTCAATATCGCTGTCCTGAATGCCCATTGATGAAAGCGCATTCCTCACCTCAAGATACGTGCTCTTTTTTGCATAATCATCAATCAGCCTGTAGGTCTTTCCTTCCTTCAGTGCATTGTTCACGACCTCGTTGGCCTCCTGTATGCTGCTGTATGCCACCTCATTTATGGTAATCACGCCGCCTCTTACGCTTATCACGAGTACAGAACTGTCGACTGTCTCCTCCTGCTCGGCAGCTTCATAGTCGGCATCCTTCGCCACCTCCTCAATCTTGTCGATGAGAGTCCACGCATCTCCCTTCTGAAGGAAGGTCTTTACGACAAAAAATATGGCAGTGGCAAGTCCTAACAGCACCAGAATGCGCAGGAACCTTCCCGTTCCGGGACGCATGTTGGCATGAAGAAGGTCATCTCTTGGCCGGAGGAATATGTAAGCGATAAGCAGGACTACTGCAACCGCAATTCCAATAATAATCTTTATCATTCCTCAGACTCCCCGCTCTCACTCGTCTCCTCGATAAAGAGGTTTCTTGTATCAATGTTCTGAAGCATCTCATAAAGCTTAATGTAATCCCTGTAGAGAATCTGCTCATCGCTCAGTGTCATGAGCACTGGCTTATTCTCATTTTCCGCAAGATATGCGGCCAGCTTCTCCGACAGTTCATCGAACGCCTTCTGCTCTGTCTCGGGTGTAATCTCTATGTTGTCTATTACCGTTGACTCATCTGTCAGGAGCCTGAAATGACGAACTGTAGGATCCGAATTGTCATAATCCGCGTGCAGTGTCACGAATGCGACCTCTGTGTTCACATTCTCAATCTGGTTTTCCTGCTCCACATAAGTATCGAGCAGATTTTTTGTCTCCTCATACTCGCGCTTAGTGATCTCATTCTCTTCGGTGAGGTCGTCAATAGTCAACTGCATCTCGTCATTCTCTGCCTGGTTCGCATCTGCTGACTGCTGCGCAGAGGTTGCCGTAAACTGGGCATTGCACATGACGACAATCAGAATGATGAAGATCACATCAAGCATCGAGGTAAGGTCGATATCTATTCTCGCTTTTTCTCTGTTCTTTTTCATAAATGGAATCCTATTCCTCGCCTCTTGTTACCATGTTGAAGCTTGTCGCATTGCTAAATTTCCTGTCGCACTCATCGAGGTTGTCCTCTATTCCCTGGACTGTCACGGAGACAACAAGCGACACATAGAATTTGAGGACAATCGAAACAATGATTCCGCATACTGTAGATGAAAGTGCCGTGCTGAGCGCTGCTGAGAGCTGGCTGAAATCTCCGTTCTGCACAGCCGACAGTCCTGGCATCAGACTTCCGACAGTACCTAAAAGTCCCAAAAGCGGGAATATTGAAATAAGCTGGACGCGCGAAAGATACTTTGCGTTTTCCTTATTAAACCTCTCTCTCGTCTCTTCCATTCTTCCGAAGTCAAATTCCTCATAGGTGTTCTTGCCAAGACCTACGCTTCCCGAAGAAACATTAAGCTTTGTGCCGCTCTTTACGGTCTTGTACAGTTTCCTGGAACTTTCTTCAATTGCCTTCATTGTTCTCTGTATACCTGAAAACCTAATGAACAAAAGGACTCCGGCAGCAATAATAACTCCGTCAAACACTATCTCAACTATGCTCATCTCTTCTCCTCTTACCTTCCCTTTGTATTTTCAGGGATACTTATTCCCCAGTTGCTTCTGACAGGTGCAATCAGTATCTTCCCGCTGCCTCTATAGGTGTTTACAAGACCTTCGCCTGCTGCCATGGAACCGACCAGTGTGGCAGTTGTCCTCTCTACGGTAAACTCAAGTTCCTTCGACCAGGCAATCGCCATATTGCCATCTATTTTAACCGTGTCATCCTCCATAGTTATCTCAATAAGCTCACTCTTTGGAACAGGGCTTTCAATTGCGACAACGCCGTCTCCCGAGAGAACCGTGTTGAACAGACCCTCGCCGCCAAGTACGGCAGACGAAATTGTCGACCTGGCTCCGACACTGAGCTCGACATCCTCCTCGCAGGCAAGAAAAGCTCCATCCTCAATGACCATACCGTCCCCCCACTCACCGGCATCCTCCAGAATGATGTGCTTGAAGGTCGGCTCCAGTACCAGCGTTCCCTCACCGGTATACTTTGGTTTGATAGCGCTCTCACCTGTCACCTTGCTTCCGACGAACTTCTTGACAAGGTTGCCCACACCTGATATATCGGTTGACGCCTCAATATCTCCAAGCATAAGCTGCATACTGCCCTTCTGCGTTATCACGCCCGTCTGTCCCGACAGCGCCACAACCACCTGACGCTTCCTGACATTCATCATTGACGCAAAATATGCCTTCTCAGACATCTCGGGACTCACAGATAGGTCCCTCTCATATTCAACTACGGAAAACATGCCTCTGTGCGCCACAATCATCCTGGCCTCAGAGGAATTAAATAGATTAGTCTTTATCACTTTCTGTCTCCCTGACTCTCAGTCTTACTGTCCAAGCAGAACCTGGAGCATCTTCTCAGGATCCTCCGCTGCCTTGACCTTATCGTTTGCCTTGACAATGATTCCATTCTCGTCAATCAGGTACGT
>DCHL01000123.1:32567-35091 GCA_002317595.1 Lachnospiraceae bacterium UBA1753
TGCCGTAGTTCTTCTTCTCCTTCCACACGTCATATGCTTCGATGACTGTCTTCTCAGGGTCTGCAAGGAGGGTGAATGCAAGGCCATATTTTTCCTCAAACTTCTTGTGTGAGGCAACCGAATCCTTGCTCACTCCAAGGACCACCGCTCCTTTCTCCTGGAACTGTGGATATCTCTCCGAAAATCCGCAGGCCTGCTTCGTGCAGCCCGAGGTATTATCCTTGGGATAAAAATATAAAATCACCTTCTGTCCCGCATAGTCTGAGAGCTTATGCATCTCGCCGTTCTGATCCGGAAGCTCAAACTCCGGTGCCTTTGTTCCAATCTCTAACATAACATTTCCTCTCTTTTCTCAGAATTCCTAATGAATATCATTCTGTATCCGGCCCTATAATATTATCAGGTCAAAAAATTAACAGCCAGAATAATCGGCGTGGCGGCAACTGCACCCATCGCAAGCAGGAACATAAGGCAGCTTCCACTTCCGCCGCCATTCCCATAGCCGCTATCCTCATTCTCTGCCTCCTCAATCATATGTATAGTCATCATATCATCAAAGAAGCCTTCTTCTCCATCCCCATCCCAGTCAAAACCAAACATATTTTTCACCCTCCACTATTGCGGTTTCTCCTGCTCTAATCTCTCGATTTCTGCAAGTGTCTGCTCTGCCGTGACAAACAGCACCCCTGTGCCGCCTGCTTCCTTCCACTCCTCAATATTTTTCCCAAGGTCATCAATGAGGATACAGCCACTGCCCTTCACGTAATCCTTCTTCTCAGCGCGGTAGACCAGATTGATCACCATATCCTCGGACAGATGTCTCCTCACCCAGGAGATCTTGTCCTCTCGTGATGTCGTGATCTGGCGCTTCGGCTTTGGAATTCCACTTAAAATCTCGCACTTATCACCGTACTTTGCATAGAGTGCCTTGAACATTTCAATGGCCCCCGGCATCGGCTTGAGCTTATCGTAGAAATGCTCGACCTTCCTCACGGCAGCCCACAGTGCATCATCGTCCGCCTCAGTCTTGTTCGACTGGTCAAGGGGCTGTCGGCCGCAATGCTCCAGCATTCCTCTGTCAAAGTCAGCAAGCACACCATCCATATCAAAATAGATTTTTTCGATTTTCACTCTTTTCCTCCTTATTCCTACTCCCATACCACAGAATGCATCCCTATTTGATCAGGTGTCCTATCATCTTCAGATATCTCTTATTCCCCAGGTCCGCAAGCGCCTCTGCGACATGTCCCTTCAGCAGCAGATTATTCTGCACTGACCTCAGCGGGCATTCATCCGCCATAATCATCATGCCCTTGTAATCCACGGTGCCCCGGCCAAACTGCTTAGCCTGTGAGCGCTCATAGGCTCCGTAGATCTGCCTGATTATGAAGGACCCTTCAAGCATGTCCGCTATGTTACTGTTAATATTATAGGGCCTTATCTCCCTCTTCGGAATAGCCCTGCCGTACAGTGTCACAAAGTCCTCCTCCGATGGTCTTCCCTCAAGGGAAAAATACCATTCGGGCAGTTCCTTCATATAGGCATCGCCATCCACCTGCACTTCAGTGCTTCCAGATACCTCAGCAGCATTTCCGACAATCTCAAGACCATAGGTGCCACCAGCGACCTTCCAGCCATCATCCCACACTGAGAAATCCCTGTCAGAGATCACAAAGGAAAGCGTCTTCTTCTCTCCCACTTCAAGATATGTCTTAGTAAACCCACGAAGCTCCCGGACCGCCCTGTATGACCTGCCCTCAGGATTCCTTACATAGAGAAGCGTAATCTCCTTGCCTGCAACACCTCCCACATTCATGACATCCACACGCAAGGTCATTGTATTCCTGTCAAAGTACAAATTATCGTACAGGAACCTCGTGTAGGACAATCCGTATCCAAAGGGATATCTGACCCTGATACCAGCCTTCTCATAATACCTGTATCCCACATAGATGCCTTCGCGGTACTGCGCGTCACGGTTTCCCCTTATGTAATAATCCGACGAAACTACATCCTCATATTTTATCGGCCAGGTCTCCGAGAGCTTGCCGGAAGGATTTGTTCTTCCAGATAAAATATCCAGTACAGCTCCTGCTCCCGCCTGACCTGACAGTCCCATGTAAAGAATCGCCTGAACCTGATCTGCCCAGGGCAGTTCCATCACTGCTCCGCCAAGGAGCACAACCACTATTTTTTTCCCAAGACCGGCTAATGCCTCAATCAGTCTGTTATGACCTGCAGGGAGACTCATGTTCTCCCTGTCATAGCCCTCTGACTCATATATGCCCGGGAGCCCGGCAAACACCACTATGGTCTCAGAGCCGGACGCCGTCTCAAGAGCCTGCGAGATCAGTTCCTCCGACGTACTGCCATCTGCTTCATATCCAGGTGCATAGGGAACCCCCGGCATCAGTTCAACAATCTGCTCAAGCTTCGTCGGGTTAATCTTGCTGCTGCCATATCCCTGATATCTGAAATCCTCCGCCATGCGGCCGGCAAACGCTATGCCTGACATATCGCTTAT
>DCHL01000152.1:0-15962 GCA_002317595.1 Lachnospiraceae bacterium UBA1753
CAACGGGGGAATATTATTGGCTGCATAAAAAAGACGCCCCCAACCGCCAGACGGTGGCCGGGAGCGTCATGTCTTTTTCTGAATTTCAATCTAATATCTCGATGTGATGCTTATCTATTTCCCTTCATATGCAACTACTGATTCAACGTCATACTTCTCAAGAAGAGCGCGTCCGTTGAGGCCCTTAAGTTCAAGAAGAAAGAGAAGCTTGACTACGTCGCCTCCAAGTTCTTCTACAAGTTCAGCTGCGGCCTTGATGGTTCCACCGGTAGCAATGAGGTCATCAATGATAACAACCTTCTGGCCAGGCTTAACAGCATCCTTGTGCATCTCTATCGTTGCTGTGCCATATTCAAGATCGTAGGTTTTTGAGATTGTCTCACAGGGGAGCTTGCCTGCTTTTCTGATTAGGACGAAGGGCTTCTTCAACAGGTAGGCAACAGGCATTCCAAAAATAAAGCCTCTTGATTCTGTTCCAGCGAGGACATCAAACTCTATACCCTCAAGTCTCTTTACAAGCTCATCAATTGCGAGCTGGAGGCCGTCTGCATCCTGCAGAACACTTGTTACATCCCTGAATATTATCCCTGGTTCAGGGAAGTCAGGTATACTTCTGATATAATCTGAAACACTTTTCATTATTATCCACCCTTTCTTCGTAACTATTAATTACAGACAATTATTTCTTCGCTCTTTTTTGTTATAGACAATCATTTCTTCTGAAATTTGTTGTTGTCAAACAGCTCTATAATTTATTGTTGTTAAACAGCTCTATTAGTATATCATATTTCGATTGCGATGTGATATATTATCTCATGGAAAATGTCTGTAGGAAGAAGGCAAGAAGCCGGCTGAAGTTTGTTGAGCTGTTTTACTTTTACGAGAATTGTTGAGTTGGTTTGCTTTTACGAGAATTGTTGAGTTGGTTTGCTTTTTCGTGAATTGATGAGTAATTTGCTTTTGCGTGAATTGTTGAGTTTTGTTGAGTTGTATTGGCTTGGGGATATTTTGAAGAAGAAGCCAATACAGCTTTTTTCGAAATGATATAGGCTAATGGCGGAGGGCGAAGAAGAGCCAATACAAGGAATACAGTGGTGGTATAGTAGTGGTATTGGGCAGTACATTAATTTGCTGTTAAGCCTATATATACTGAAAAGTGTTTCTGTTTGGATTGTTATGGCTATTTGCTAAAAGTGGTATTGAGCCAATATAAGAAACCAAATCGCAGTATTGGGCAATCAAAAAAATCGCAGGATAGCCAATAAACAAGTCAAACAAGCGGCGCAAATCTGTATTGGGTAAATTCTAATATAGAGAGTGAGCCAATACAAAAGCGAGAAAACTCAAAAGCAAGAAAACTCAAAAGGCGAGAAACTTGTAAAAGCAAGAAAACACAAAAGCGAGGCAACTCAAAAGTGAGGAAACTTAAAAACTGCTGGAGGGTGATTGTGGGAATAAAGGTTATTTTTATCGACATAGACAACACGATTCTTGATTTTGATGAGTATGTGCGTCAGTCAATGAAGGCAGGGTTTGAAGAGTTTGGGCTAAGGGCCTATGAACCATGGATGTATGATGTCTTTACAGCTGAGAATAATAAGCTGTGGCATGGAATCGAGGATGGAACGCTTGATTTTGAACAGCTTCAGAAGATCAGATGGAATCATATTTTTGAGAAGCTTGGAATAAGCTTTGATGGTCCGACGTTTGAGAGATATTTCAGGCGCTGTCTTAACGAGAGTGCTATAGAAATAGAAGGCGCATGTCAGATGCTTGAGGAACTCGGCAGGGAGTATGTACTCTGTACGGCCAGCAATGGACCTTATGAGCAGCAGATACACAGGCTTGAACTTGCGGATATGAAAAAGTATTTCAGTCATATGTTCATCTCTGAAGATCTCGGGGCATCTAAGCCCGCTGCCGAGTTTTTTGAACGGGCCTTTGAACGGCTTAATAACACACTTAAGGAACCTGTAAAAGCTGGAGAGGAACCTGTAAAACCTGAGGAGTGCTTGATGATTGGCGATTCACTCACCTCGGACGTGGCTGGCGGAAGAAATGCAGGAATGAAAACCTGCTATTTTGCAAGAGGAAAGGAAGCGAGCGGTGACGAGGCGGATATTGTTGTCGATTCGCTTTCTGAGATTGTTGAGATGCTGAAGAAGCTAAAATAGCTAAAATAGCTAAAGAGCTAAAGTGAAAGCTGATATGCAAGGGGCGTTGAAATTGTTAAGCTAAATATGCCGAAAGAACGAGCTAAGAGAACAGATAATCCTGAATCGTTGGAAGAAAGATATGAGATAATGAAATACGGAACAATTGTTGAGGGCATATTTCTTGAGCGTCCCAACCGCTTTGAGGCATTTGTAGAGATTGGAGGCGAGCGTGAGCTTGTTCATGTCAAGAATACAGGCAGATGTACCGGAGTCCTGATGCCCGGCGTGAGGGTAAGGCTTGAGAAATCCGACAACCCGAAGCGCAAGACGAAATATGATCTGGTGATGGCCGAAAAGCCTGGATTTGGATGGATAAACCTTGACAGCCAGGCACCCAACAAAGTGGTTTATGAATGGCTCCTTAAGCAGGGCTACGACTATATAAAGCCTGAATACACCTTCGGGGATTCGCGAGTTGATTTCTATATGGAGAAGACGGTTGATAAGGCTACAGAGAAGATGGTTGATAAGGCTACAGAGAAGTACCTGCTGGAGGTAAAGGGGTGTACTCTTGAAAAGGATGGAATCGGTTATTTCCCGGATGCTCCGACTGAGAGAGGCGTAAAGCATCTGCGTGAACTGGCAGGAGCGGCTGCGCTTGGATATAAATGCGCCATAGCCTTTGCGATACAGATGGAAGGAATATTTGAAGTCCGTCCGAATAATGATATACATCCGGAGTTTGGAACGGCACTTACAGAAGCCGAACAGGCAGGCGTAGAAGTGATTTTTCTTGAGTGCGAGGTTGGCGAAGACTATCTTGAAGTTAAGACAGAGCGAGTGAGACGATGAAGACTGAGCGGGTGAGATTTTGAAGACTGAGTAAGAGAGACTTTGAATACAGAGGAAGAATTATGGAAAAATATTTTGATATTAACAATCCCGGATACAGCATTAAGTGTAAGCTCTACTGCGATGCACCCAGGGAGATTGATAACTGCGTTATTTTCCTGCATGGCTTTGGCGGCCACAAGGACAACAAGGCCGCAATGAGATTTGCTGAGAATGTTCATTCAAAGATGAAGCGCTCGGCAGTATTGACCTTTGACTGGCCGTGCCACGGGAAGGATGTGAGGAAGAAACTGACACTTTCTGACTGTGATACATATCTGTCAATGGTGCTAGACCATGTCACAAATGAGATTAAGGCAAAAAATATCTTTGCCTATGCAACAAGCTTTGGGGGTTATCTTACGCTTAAGTACATAAGCGAACATGGAAATCCCTTTAAGAAGATAGCTCTTCGAGCTCCTGCTGTTACGATGTATTATTCAATGCAGGAGAGAGTCATGACACCCGAGAATCAGGCGGCGCTTGCAAAAGGAAAGGAAGCGCTCGTCGGTTTTGACCGTCTGATTAAGATTGACAATGATTTTATCTCAGAACTTAAATCCTTTGATGTGACGGAGAAGGAATTCATTGATTTTGCAGATGATATCATTATCATTCAAGGTGTGCAGGATGAGATAATACCTGAGGAGAAGGTAAGAGACTTTTGTGAAGATAATGTTCTTGAGTATATACCAGTTGAAGGAGCAGACCACAGGTTTCAGAACCTGGATCTGCTGAAACTGGCTCACAGCCACATCATTCAGTATTTCATTGATGCGTTGTAAGAAAATACGTTGTAAAAAAACTTGAATAAATATCCTGGTCTATTTTTTCAAAAAATAATCACATCAGCCTGAAATGTGGATATTCTCATTGCATTCAGGACAAGCGACATCATTGAGTGCAGGGATCATTATCTGCTTATGGCAGTGGGGACAGATGAAGGGCAGTATCTGATTGCCGCCTAAAGGTCTCCCTGCCTTTGGTCTTGATACGATGTCCTCTGCCTTTTTCTCACCTGCAGAGGGAAGTACATTTGCACCTCCTGTTACAGCCTCAAGCATATCATCTGAGATAGCATTTATATCTTTCATAATCAAAACTCCTTTTTATAAAAATTTCTAAGTGACATTATTATATACGAATATCTTTCGCTCGGGGCTAAAAAAATAAAATTGATTGAAAAAAATTCAATATACCGATATACTCGTAATAATCGTGTCTAATTATATTAGGTTTGGATGCGAAATGAATTGTATTATTTTTTAGTAAGGAGAAAAGGACAGTCATGAGAGACATGGTAGAAATCCGCTGGCACGGCAGAGGTGGCCAGGGGGCGAAGACTGCCAGCCAGCTGCTTGCAGATGCAGCATTTATGGCAGGAAAGTTTGTTCAGTCGTTCCCTGAGTATGGCCCTGAGAGATCAGGTGCACCTATCACTGCCTACAACCGAATTTCAGACGAGAGATGCCCCATCCACTCAAATATTTATGAGCCCGACTACGTTGTCGTTGTAGACGAGACTCTGCTTGAGAGTGTTGATGTGACAAAGGGCCTCGCAAAGGAGGGAGCAGTCATTATTAATACGGGAAAAGACCCGGAAGAACTGCGTAAATTCCTTAACGGCTACGAGGGCAGGGTTTGTGCCATTAACGCTAGAGAAGTTTCCATGAGAAATCTTGGAGCATATTTCCCCAACACACCGATGCTTGCTGCAGTAGTTGCTGTAAGTGGCTGTGTTGACAGAGAGCAGTTCCTCAAGGATATGGAAGAGTCCTACAGACATAAATTTGCAAAGAAGCCCCAGGTGGTTGAGGGAAACCTTAAGTGCCTTGCTGAGGCTATGGATGAGGTGCGCGGATAATGAGTAAGAAGGCAGCAGAAATAAATGAACAGATCCCATGGCAGGAACTGACTGTGGGATGCGAGATATATGAACCGGGAACAAGTAGGCTTACCATGACAGGTGAGTGGCGTTCTAAGGTTCCGGTGTGGATTGAGGAGAAGTGCAAGCAGTGTCTGCTCTGCGCACCCTTTTGTCCAGACTGTTCCATTCCTGTAGAGAATGGCAAGAGACTTGAATTTGACTATGATCACTGTAAGGGATGCGGCATCTGTTTTAAGGCATGTCCCTTCGATGCTATTGAATGGAAGGAGGTGTAGGATGAGTATCAGAGAGAGATTATCGGGTAACGAAGCAGTTGCAGTTGCAATGCGCCAGATTAACCCTGATGTTTTTGCGATGTTCCCCATCACACCTTCAACAGAAATTCCCCAGTACTTTGCACAGTACGTTGCAGACGGAAAGGTTGATACAGAATTCATCTGTGTTGAGAGTGAGCACTCATCACTTTCAGCATGTCTTGGTGCCGAGGCGGCAGGCTGCAGAGCTGTTACAGCTACATCATCAGCTGGTCTTTCATTCATGAACGAGATTCTGTATGTCGCTGGTTCATCAAGGCTTCCAGTTGTCCTTGCAGTTTCCTGCAGGGCCCTGACTGGTCCCATCAATATCAACCACGACTATTCCGATTCCATGGCGGAGAGGGATTCTGGATTTATCCAGCTCTATGCAGAGAATAACCAGGAGGTATATGACAATTACCTTATGGCACACCGTATTGCAGAGCATCCATCAGTTCGTCTGCCTCTTATGGTATGCCAGGATGGTTTCATTACTTCACATGCCATTGAGAACATTGAGCTTGAGGAAGATGATGCAGTTAAGAAGTTCGTAGGAGAGTATCATCCCACACATTATCTGCTTAAGGAAGAGAACCCCCTTGCTGTCGGACCTTACGGTGTATCTGGATATTATATGGAGGCAAGAGTTGCACAGGCTGAGGCTATGAAGAATGCCAAGCAGGTAATTCTTGATGTCGCTGCTGATTTTGAGAAGACCTTTGGCAGAAAATACAGCTTCTTTGAGTCTTACTGTATGGAGGATGCTGAGATTGCCATCGTAATCATGGGTTCTTCAGCTGGAACGGCTAAGGCTGCAGTGGATGAACTTAGAGCTTCTGGTGTCAAGGCTGGACTTATCAAGGTAAGGGTATTCAGGCCCTTCCCCGGCGAGGAAATTGCTGAGGCACTCAAGAACTGCAAGGCAGTTGCTGTTATGGACAAGTCAGAGGGCTTTTCAGCCAATGGTGGTCCACTTTTTGCTGAAACTGCCTCAATGTGCATTAACCTTGAGAAGCGTCCCAAGATGATTGATATTGTGTTCGGACTTGGCGGAAGAGACTTTACTGTTGACTGGGCAAGGAGAGTATATGCCCGTCTGACTAAGATTGTGGAGACCGGCGAGGTTGGTCCTATCTACTCACATATGGGACAGAGAGATTTGAGGGAGGATGTACAGTAATGGCTTATAATTTAAAGGAACAGATGAGCAGACCTGAGAGATTCAATGCAGGTCACAGACTCTGTGCAGGATGCGGAGCAGGAATTGTATGCCGTGCAATGATGAGAGCCGTTAAGGATGAGGACCAGGCGGTTATCTGTAATGCAACAGGCTGTCTTGAGGTTTCATCCTTCCAGTATCCCTATACAGCGTGGAATGATTCCTATATCCATACAGCGTTTGAGAATACTTCTGCGACGGCATCAGGTGTCGAAGCTGCATACAATGTTATGAAGCGCAAGGGAATGATTGCAGAAGATAAGAATTTCAAGATTCTTGCAATCGGTGGAGACGGTGGTACCTATGATATCGGTTTCCAGTCTCTTTCAGGTGCCTTTGAGAGAGGACACGACTTCACATATTTTTGCTACGACAACAATGCGTACATGAATACCGGTACCCAGCGTTCGTCAGCAACACCGAGATTTGCTTCTGCAACAACAACACCTGCGGGTGTAGAGTCTGTTGGTAAGAAGCAGGTACAGAAGGATCTGACAGCAATAATGGTTGCCCACGGCTCACCCTATGTTGCCCAGACAACCCTTTATGGCAACATGAAGGATTTCCACGAGAAGGCAAAGAAGGCTATCTACACACAGGGACCTACATTCGTCAATGTGCTTACTCCCTGTCCCAGAGGCTGGCAGTATCCGGCGGAGAACCTGCTTGAGATATGCAAGGCTGCGATTGATACTTGCATCTGGCCTGTTTATGAGGTTGAGGATGGTGAGTACAGACTTACCTATGAGCCTAAGAAGAAGCTTCCAGTCGAGGAATTCATGAGACTTCAGGGCAGATTCAAGCATTGCTTCAAGCCTGGAAACGAGTGGACGATTGAAGCTGCCCAGGCAGATGTTGACAAGAAGTGGGAACAGCTTCTTGCAAAGTGCAAGTAAAGGGTATAACGTGTAAGAAAAGGGTACGACGATACCTGTAAAGGGGGACGCCTATGAATAACAATATGTTTACTAATGCTCACGTACTTCAGTGGCTTCAGTACTTTGCTGCCAACACAGAGATTGATCTTGAGCATGTGAAGATCCTTGATATTACGAGAAAAAATAAGAACCTTATACCTACTGTCGAGGCGCACAGATGTGTGCTTGTGTTTACCGAGGCAGGCCATCCTGATATTTTTTACAAGATGTGGGATGTGGGACTTGGTGACTGCGTGGTCATCTACAATGAAGGTTCTGAGCCAGAGGGAGAGATTAAGCAGAACAAGGTTTCTGAGATGATTGACAGGGGGATTAATGCCTCAGCCGGAATGATCATTCTCAATCCGAATGCGAGATCCACCATCAAATTTGGTATGGACAATAAGAAGTTTGCATCTGGTTCCGTTAAGTATGTGGGCTCTGAAATCAGGTCCGTGCTGCTTTCCAAGATGCAGATCGATGAGACGAAGAATCTTTGTATCATATCAGGCGAATCAATTGCCGTTGAGGCGGCCATGATTGTGGGTGAAGGAACTGTCATCGCAGTTGAGTACAAGGAACGCGACCGCGAGACAATGGAAGAGAACGTCACAAAGTTCGGGCTTCAGAACATCACGATTGTCGACCATGTTGGCGAGGATACGATGGGAAGTCTTCCTATTCCTGATGTCACCATGCTTGTTGCTTCAGCATCACTCGAGCATGAGCTTGAGTACCTGACAGGGATTAATCCTTCAATGGAGTTTGTAATTTATACTCTTGACTTCAAGGTAGCGGCCGGAATGAAGGATTTGCTTGCAAAATATAATATCAATGATCCTACAATCATTCAGATTGCTGTTTCGAAGCTTACATCAAAGAACGTATTTGAGAACCAGCCCGCACCCTGGATTATTTCAGGAAAGTGTGGAGAGTAATATTTTTCTTATTAACCTGCAAAGAGAGGAATTACTATGAAACTGCTTGAAGAGAGAATCAGAAAAGACGGAGTTGTAAAGGAAGGGAATGTCCTTAAGGTTGACAGTTTCCTGAATCACCAGCTTGACATCTCGCTGTACAACGAGATGGGCAAGGAATTCAAGAGACTTTTTGCCGATAGGAAGATTAATAAGATCCTTACCATTGAGGCTTCGGGAATCGGTATCGCATGTGTCGCTGCACAGTATTTTGATGTTCCTGTGGTTTTTGCAAAGAAGAGTCAGAGCATCAACATTGATGGAACTGTTTACAGCACGATGATTACTTCTTTCACACACAAGAGGGACTATCAGGTTATCGTATCGAAGAAATTCATCGGTCCTGAGGACCATGTGCTCATCATTGATGATTTTCTTGCAAATGGATGCGCTCTCAAGGGACTCATCGAGCTTGTTGAGGATGCCGGAGCGAGTGTTGAGGGAATAGGCATTGCAGTTGAGAAGGGATTTCAGGAAGGCGGCAGGATCATTCGCGATATGGGTATGAATCTCCATTCGCTTGCAATTGTCGAGTCCATGGATGCGTCGACGGGAGAGATTGTTTTCCGCGAGCAGTAGGACAAGATTCGTGGAAAAAGTGATAAACTGTTGATTTTTTATTAAATTCTATTGAAAAAGATATTAAAATCGTTGAATTTTGAGATTGTATTCTTTCGGCGGTTTTGGTATCTTTTTTATGTTGTTGAAATTTTTTGTTCTATTACCTTGAGGAGGGTTAAAATGAAAAAGAGAATTATAGCAGTACTTATGACTGTTGCAATGACTGCATCTCTTGTTGCCTGTGGAAGCGTTGCTAAGGAAGCAGCTCCTGCAGCAGAGGCAGCAACAGAGGAAGCAGCTCCCGCAGAGGAGGCAGCTCCCGCAGAAGAGGCAGCTCCTGCAGCAGCATCAAATGTTAAGATGGGATTTATTTTCCTTCACGATGAGAATTCCACATACGACCTCAACTTCATCAACGGAGCTAAGGAAGCATGTGAGGCAGCTGGTGTTGAGTATGTACTCAAGACAAACATTCCTGAGGGTCAGGAGTGCTATGATGCAGCATGTGAGCTTGCTGATGCAGGCTGCAACATCGTATTCGCAGATTCATTTGGTCATGAGGATTACATGATCGAGGCTGCAAAGGAGTTCCCTGAGGTTCAGTTCTGTCATGCAACAGGAACAAAGGCTCATACAGAGGGCCTTAGCAACTTCCACAATGCATTCGCTTCAATCTACGAGGGACGTTACCTTGCAGGTGTTGTTGCTGGAATGAAGCTCAATGAGATGATCGACAAGGGTGATATCACAGCAGACCAGGCTAAGATCGGTTATGTTGGTGCATTCACATATGCAGAGGTTATTTCAGGATATTCATCATTCTTCCTCGGCGCTCGTTCTATCTGCCCTTCAGCTACTATGGAAGTAACCTTTACTGGTTCATGGTACGATGAGACAGCTGAGAAGGAAGGCGCTAACAAGCTTATCGAGGATGGCTGCGTTCTTATTTCACAGCATGCAGATTCAATGGGTGCTCCTACAGCATGTGAGACAGCAGGTGTTCCTGATGTTTCTTACAACGGATCTACAGCAAGCGCTTGTCCTAACACATTCCTTGTATCATCAAGAATTAACTGGGCTCCTTACTTCAGCCACATCATCGACTGTGTAAGCAACGGCCAGGCTATTGAGACAGACTACACTGGAACAATCGCTACAGGTTCTGTAGAGCTTACTGACCTTGGTACAGCTGTAGCAGAGGGCACACAGGAGGCTCTTGACAAGGCTAAGGCTGGTATCGAGGATGGTTCAATAAAGGTATTTGATACAAAGACATTTACTGTTGAGGGTGCTGAACTCACAACATACATGGCTGATGTTGATACTGATCCTGAGTACGCAGGAGATCATGAGGCTATCGTTGATGGCGCATTCAATGAGTCAGGTGAGGGCTTCCGTTCCGCTCCTTACTTCAATGTTAGCATTGATGGCATCACACTTCTTGATCAGGCATACTAATTTGAATTAGTTGTTCATGGGGCGAAAGTGTAAAAATGCACTTTCGCCTTTTTGGTATTTTATTTGGAGGAATGAGACGTGCAGCAGACAGCAGCAGTTCAGTTTAAGAACATTACGAAGACTTTTGGCTCTGTTACGGCGAACCGTGACGTGACAATGTCTGTAGAAAAGGGTGAGATTCTTTCACTTCTCGGTGAGAATGGAAGTGGAAAGACTACACTGATGAATATGCTTTCCGGAATCTATTACCCAGATGGTGGAGAGATTTATATCAACGGAGAGAAAGCGAACATTGCATCGCCCAAAGATGCCTTCACTTATGGAATTGGAATGGTACATCAGCATTTTAAGCTTATTGATGTACTCACAGCTGCTGAAAATATTGTCCTTGGTCTTAAGGGTAAGCTTAACACAAAAGAAGCGGCAGAGAAGATTAAGGAAATCTGCGACAAGTATGGTTTTGATGTTGATCCTAACCAGAAAATATATAATATGTCAGTTTCACAGAAGCAGACAGTTGAGATAGTAAAGGTGCTCTACAGAGGAGCGGATATTCTTATTCTTGATGAACCCACAGCGGTTCTCACTCCTCAGGAGACAGAGAAGCTTTTTGCCGTTCTTCGCAACATGAAGAATGACGGAAAGTCAATTGTAATAATCACCCACAAGCTTCATGAGGTCGAGGCAATATCGGACAGAGTTGCAATCCTCAGAAAGGGTGAATATGTGGGCAGTCTTATCACCAGCGAGAGTAATGCCCAGGAGATGACGGATATGATGGTTGGTCATGCCGTCACGCTTAATATTGAAAGACCGGATGTGGTTAATTCGAAACCACGTCTTAAGATAGAGAATCTCTCAGTTGTGGATGCTGAGGGTATAAACAAGTTGACGGATATTAATTTTACGGTTAATTCAGGAGAAATACTTGGAATCGCCGGAATATCTGGATGTGGACAGAAGGAGCTTCTTGAGGCCATCGCAGGACTTCAGCCCACGCAGAGCGGAACAGTAGTATTCATTGAGGATAATGGTGACGAGGAAAATCTTATCGGCAAGGATCCTCTTGAGATTGCAAAGCTTGGAGTAACCCTTTCCTTCGTGCCTGAGGACCGACTGGGAATGGGTCTCGTAGGAAGCATGGACCTTACTGACAACATGATGCTCAGATCCTTCAGGAGTGGAAAATCAATTTTTGCTGACAGAAAGTCTCCTAAGAAGCTGGCAGAGGAAGTAGTAGATGAGCTTGAAGTTGTCACACCGAGCGTTGACACCGAGGTCAGAAAATTATCAGGCGGTAATGTACAGAAGGTGCTTGTTGGCCGTGAGATTTCCAATAAGCCGAAGGTACTTATGACAGCATATGCGGTCAGGGGTCTTGATATTAACTCCTCATATGCGATTTATGACCTGATTAATAAGCAGAAGAAGGAAGGCGCAGCTGTTATTTTTGTCGGTGAGGACCTTGATGTGCTTCTTGCTTTATCAGATAGAATCCTTGTTCTGTGTGAGGGAAAGGTCAGTGGAATTGTTGATGGAAGGACGGCTGAAAAAAATCAGGTTGGTCTTCTCATGACTAAGGTAGGAGGTGAGCAGTAATGAACTTCCATATTTCAAAAAGAGCAGATGTGAAGTGGCAGGTTTCCTGGGGTGTCAGGGCTGCAGCCATCGTCATTGCACTTCTTATCTGTGCAGTCATGACAACAATTATTACAGGAGATAATCCGATTGAGGTGTATAAGGCGATGATAGTTGGTGCCTTTGGCAGTGCAAGGAAGAGCTGGGTTACACTTCAGAACGTGGCAGTGCTCCTGCTTATTTCACTTGCACTTACACCTGCATTCAAGATGAAGTTCTGGAATATCGGTGGCGAAGGACAGGTGCTTATCGGAGGTCTTGCTGCGGCAGCCTGTATGATTACCCTAGAGGGGAAGCTTCCCAGTGCTGCCATAATGATTCTCATGGTCATTACTTCAGTTGCAGCGGGTGCTTTCTGGGGATTTGTCCCTGCTATCTGCAAGGCAAAGTGGAATACGAACGAGACACTCTCGACACTGATGATGAACTATATTGCAACTCAGCTTGTTGCATATTATGTAGTAGTCTGGGAGGTTCCGAAGGGCTCTGGTAAGATTGGTATCATAAACCAGAATTCACACGCGGGATGGCTTCCTGAACTGTTTGGTTCAAAATATATTCTCAGCATACTTATTGCAGTTATTGCCACTGTTGCGATGTATATTTACCTTAAGAGCAGCAAGCAGGGATATGAGATTTCTGTTGTTGGTGAGAGTGAGAATACAGCAAAGTATGTAGGAATCAAGGTTCCTAAGGTTATCGTAAGGACAATGCTTATCTCAGGAGCAATCTGTGGACTTGCAGGTCTTCTTCTTGTGGGAAGCATTAACCATACGATTACAACCACAATTTCAAATGGTCAGGGATTTACTGCGGTTATGGTATCGTGGCTTGCCAAGTTCAATCCTATTACCATGGTGTTCACCAGTCTCCTGATCGTTTTCATGAACAGGGGTGCCAGTGAGATTTCCACAGCATTCGGACTCAATCAGTCCTTTGCTGACATCATGACAGGAATCATCCTGTTCTTCATTATCGGTTGTGAGTTCTTTATCAATTATAAAGTGACAGTTGCTAAGAAAAATAAAGTAAAGGAGGAAGCATAATGTTTGATATAGTAGCATTTATCCCAAGAGCTGTGGGACAGAGTATTCCTCTTATGTATGGTTCTACCGGTGAAATCATCACTCAGAAGTCAGGTAATCTTAACCTTGGTATACCAGGTGTAATGTACGTTGGTGCAATCGCTGGCGTTATCGGTTCTTTTGCCTATGAGCAGTCTGTGGGAGAAGGAGTAGCCCTCAACGGCTTCCTTGCAATTTTCATTCCCCTTATCTGTTCGCTTATTGGATCCCTCCTGATGGGACTGCTTTACTGTTTCCTTACAGTAACTTTAAGGGCTAACCAGAATGTAACCGGTCTTGCAATGACGACATTTGGTGTGGGCTTCGGTAACTTCTTCGGAGGTTCGCTGATAAAGCTCGCCGGTGCTGACGTGCCGTCTATCGCGCTTTCGAGGACAAGTGCCTTTTTCTCGGCATCCCTTCCATTTGCCGGATCCCTTGGATGGTTCAGTAAAGTATTTCTGTCTTACGGATTCCTTGCATACCTTGCAATCATTCTTTCACTGATTGCGGCGGTTGTGCTTAAGAATACAAGAATCGGTCTCCATCTTCGTGCTGTGGGAGAGAATCCTGCAACAGCTGATGCTGCCGGAATCAATGTAACTGCCTATAAGTATTTTGCGACTACAATAGGATGTATGATTGCAGGTCTTGGCGGACTTTACTACGTTATGGATTATGCTTGTGGAGTCTGGTCAAATGATGCATTTGGTGACAGAGGCTGGCTAGCCATCGCGCTTGTTATTTTCTGTATCTGGAAGCCGGATATGGGAGTTCTTGCGTCAATACTCTTCGGTGGACTTTACATTCTTTATCTCTATATTCCAAGTGGAATCGAGCACATGGAGGTCAAGGAACTTTATAAGATGATTCCCTATGTGGTTACACTTATTGTTCTTATTATTACAAGTATGAGAAACAGACGTGAGGACCAGCCGCCCCAGAGCCTTGGAATCCCGTACTTCAGGGAGGAAAGATAAATGGAAACGTATTCAATTCTTAAGGATCTGGCACTTATTGTTATTGCTGCCAAGGTGTTTGGAATTATTGCAAAGAAGATTGGTATACCTCAGGTTGCCGGTGAGATCATTGCAGGTCTGATAATAGGCCCCTGTGTGCTGGGGTTTGTGCAGCAGACAGATTTCATCTCACAGATGGCCGAGATAGGAGTGATTCTCCTTATGTTCTCCGCGGGACTTGGAACCAACCTTAATGAACTGGTTAAGACTGGACCAATAGCCTTCGCCATTGCATGTGTGGGTGTATTTGTTCCGCTTGTCGGTGGATATGTGCTGTATTCGCTGTTTTACGGCTTTGCGCCTGTCGGTGATATGGAATTTTACAAGGCTGTTTTTATCGGATGTATAATGACGGCCACGTCGGTGTCGATTACAGTCCAGGTACTTAAGGAACTTGGACATCTGCAGGGCAGGGTAGGCACAACAATTCTTTCGGCTGCAATTATCGATGATGTAATTGGTATTGTGGTCCTTACCTTTGTAATCGGATTTGTATCAGATTCGGTGAAGCCTATGACAGTTGTGCTTAACACAGTTCTTTTCTTTGTGTTTGCCATCGGTGTAGGACTTGTTCTCTACCATGTGTTCAAGTGGATGGATAACAGATATCCGCACACAAGACGTATTCCGATTTTTGGCCTTGCTCTCTGCCTTGCTCTTGCTTACATAGCAGAGGAGTTTTTCGGTATTGCGGACATTACAGGAGCGTTTGTTGCAGGTATTATTCTCTGTTCCATCAATGACAGTGATTACATTGCAGAAAAAATGGATATCAGCTCCTACATGTTCTTTGGACCTGTATTTTTTGCATCAATCGGTATCAAGACAGAGATAAGCGGTATGAATGTTGAGCTTCTTCTGTTTGCTCTTGGATTTGTGGTGGTTGCGCTGATTACAAAAATTATCGGCTGTGGTCTTGCAGGAAAGGTATTCAGATTCAAGAATAAGGACTGTCTTAAGATTGGTATTGGAATGATGACCCGAGGAGAGGTTGCCCTGATTGTTGCGCAGAAGGGTCTTGCAGTCGGACTTATGAGTGCGGTGTACTTTACGCCGGTAATCCTGCTGATTATTTTTTCATCGCTTGCAACACCTATCTGCCTTAAGGCACTGTTTGCGGGTGAGCCACTTCCTCTTTCTGCTACAGTTGGCGGATACGAAGAGGATTTCGTTGATTCTTATTAGATTTGCTTGAATTGCTTCAGGGGCGCTTGGTCTGTTGACAAGAACGCCCCTGTAAATCTATAATATTTAGGATTTTGCGAAAGAAATATTGAATATTATTAATATTTTTAGTATGGAGGGATATATGAGACAGTTTACTTCTACAGAGCTCAGGAACACATGGCTTGAGTTTTATAAGGAAAGAGGACATGTGGATGTCGGAGCAGTTTCGCTTGTTTCTGATGGTTCTACTGGTGTTCTTTTTAATGTTGCCGGAATGCAGCCCCTGATGCCTTATCTCCTTGGTGAGAAGCATCCTCTTGGAACAAGGCTCTGCAACGTTCAGGGTTGTGTAAGAACAAATGATATTGATTCCGTTGGCGATAAGAGCCACGTTACATTCTTTGAGATGATGGGAAGCTGGAGCCTTGGGGATTACTTCAAGGAGGAGAGGTGTAAGTGGAGTTTTGAACTCCTTACACAGGTTTTTGGATTTGACAGAGATCACCTTGCTTCAACTGTATTTGAGGGTGATGAGAATGCTCCCCGTGACGAGGAAGGCGCAAAGTACCGTATAGCATCAGGCTTCAAGCCAGAGAATATCTATTACCTGCCTGCAGAGGACAACTGGTGGGGACTTGAGTTCGGACCCTGTGGTCCTGACAGTGAGATGTTCTACATTGCAGATATTCCTGACTGTGGTCCTAACTGTGG
>DCHL01000152.1:16065-24608 GCA_002317595.1 Lachnospiraceae bacterium UBA1753
TTGAGAAGAAGAATGTTGATACCGGCTGGGGGCTTGAGAGAAACCTTGCTTTCCTCAATGGCACAAAGGATGTATATAAGACAGACCTTTTCGCTGGTGTAATTGCATATATTGAGAAGGCATCTGGCAAGAGCTATGATGCTGATGATAAGATGACAAAGTCAATGAGAATTCTTGCTGACCACGTCCGCACAAGTGTTATGCTCATCGGTGACGAGGCGAGACTTCTTCCTTCAAATACTGGAGCAGGATATGTTCTTAGAAGACTTGTTCGCCGTGCCGTAAGACATGGAAGGACACTTGGTCTTAAGAAGGAGGACTTCATCAAGATTGCATCAATCTACATTGATGATGTATATGCAGCAAGCTATCCTCTTCTTGTTAAGAACCGCGAGTTCGTACTCAAGGAGTTTGACAAGGAAATCGTCCGTTTCGAGAGTACTCTTGAGAACGGCATGAAGGAGTTTAAGAAGATTCTTGATGCTACAACTAAGAGCGGCGCCAAGGAGATTTCTGGTAAGGATGCATTCTATCTTTACGATACATTCGGATTCCCTTCAGAGCTTACTGTAGAGATGGCTGCTGAGGAAGGTCTTACTGTTGATGAGAAGGGCTTTGTTGCAGCAATGGAGGAGCAGAAGAAGACCGCTAGAGCTAATGCAGCATTCTCTCAGAAGAGCGCTGACGCAAGTGTATTTGACGAGCTCGGACTTGAGAAGTCAAGTACATTTACAGGATATGACAGGCTTTTGGACAACAGCACAGTAATTGGTGTTGCAAATGAGGAGAGCCTTGCTGATTCGATTTCAGAGGGTGAGTCTGGAACTGTTGTAACAGAGGTTACACCTTTCTACGCTACCATGGGTGGACAGAAGGGTGACAAGGGTATTATCAAGACTGCTTCTGGTGAGTTCAAGGTTGTTGAGGCTGTTAAGCTTCCTGGCGGACTTATTGGTCATCTTGGTACTGTTATTAAGGGTGAGATCAAAAATGGAGAGGCTGCTGAGCTTTCTGTATGTGATAAGTGCAGGGCTGCAACCTGTAAGAACCATTCAGCTACACACATCCTTCAGAGCGCACTCCAGGAAGTGCTCGGTGATGGCGTTCATCAGCAGGGTTCTTACCAGGATACTGAGAGGACAAGATTTGACTTCAGCTACTCACAGGCTATGACTGCTGATGAAATCAAGAAGGTTGAGGCAATTGTCAATGCAAAGATAGCTGAGGATGCGGCTGTTGTTACCAATGTAATGACTATCGATGAAGCTAAGCAGACAGGTGCAATGGCTCTCTTTGGAGAGAAGTATGGTGAGACCGTAAGAGTCGTATCCATGGGAGATTTCTCTAAGGAGCTCTGTGGTGGTACCCACGTATCCCACACTGGTGAGATTCAGGCCTTCAAGATTCTTTCAGAGGCTTCTGTTTCTTCTGGCGTAAGAAGAATTGAGGCAATTACAGGAACAAATGTCGCAGCATACTATGCTGAGCTTGAGGAGAAGCTTGCAGCAGCTGCAGCAGCTGCTAAGACTACACCTGCTGAGCTTGTGAACAGAATCAATGCAATGCAGGCACAGATTAAGGAACTGAATTCTGAAATCGAGTCACTTAAGAGCAAGGCTGCCAAGGAAGCACTTGGCGATGTCATGGATCAGGTTAAGGAAGTGAAGGGTGTCAAGCTTCTTGCAACAGCAGTTGCTGGCGTTGACATGAACGGACTTCGCGATCTTGGCGATCAGCTTAAGGAGAAGCTTGGTGAGGGTGTTGTTGTTCTCATTTCTGACTGTGACGGCAAGGTTAACCTTGTTGTAATGGCAACAGATGCCGCACAGAAGAGTGGTGCCCATGCCGGTAACCTTGTCAAGGCAGTTGCAGCCCTTGTTGGCGGTGGCGGCGGTGGTCGTCCTAACATGGCTCAGGCTGGCGGCAAGAACCCTGCAGGAATACCTGATGCCATTGCTAAGGCAGAAGAGATTCTCGCTGATCAGATTAAGTAAAAGCCTAATTAAAAACCTAAATAAAAAACTTGTTCTTTATTGTTGACATCAAAAGTAAAGGTGTATATAATGCTTATTGTGTGTGAAAGCACATAAATACCCATAACAGTCAAGAGCTTGTTTGGACTGAAGGGAGGTCAGGTGTTTAATGTCTAACGTTATCGTAAAAGAGAATGAGACTCTGGACAGCGCATTACGTCGCTTCAAGAGAAATTGTGCAAAGGCAGGTATCCAGCAGGAGATCCGCAAGAGAGAGCACTATGAGAAGCCCAGCGTACGTCGCAAGAAGAAGTCAGAAGCTGCTCGTAAGCGCAAATACAATTAATGATTTATGGGCCCTTGACGTCAGTCAAGGGCTTTGTTTTTACTATGGGACTTATAAGTAAGTTAGAAGAAAAAAGAATACAGAAGAAGACAGAGGCTTTCAAAAAGGCCGGAATGTTAAGGTACTTCCACTATGATTTCGGCAGCATGGGTGAGGGCATTACAAGCTATACTGTTTCGCAGGAGGGCGACGAACTTCTCTTGATTTATCAGATGAAATCAATGAAGGACGGAACCGAAGTGAGAAGCGATGTGTATATGCCGCTTACTGTAATGCAGCAGATTAAGGCGCTCATGATGAATGAGAACCTGTATCTCTGGAATGGATTTAACAAGAGCAATTCCGTGATTGCCACAGGCAATTCTTTTCTGATGAGAGCCGACTTCGATAATTATAAATTTAAGGCGGAAGGCATGACAATGACACCGCCTGCTTATGATGAGAAGCATGAAATCCTTGTCGAGTTTCTTAAGGGACTGGTGATGACCTACTATACCGAAATATCTCAGGATTGAGGTGTTTATTATGATTGTTGGCAATTTGCAATTTTACATTGTTATAATGGTCTTCATAGCCCTTGTTTTATTTTTTCTGCTGACGCTCTACTGCAGGTGGGAGAACAGACAGTTCACCATCACGGAGTACAGGCTGAAGTCTGATAAAATAAAAAAGAGGACGACTCTTGCGGTGCTTGCAGACCTTCATAACTATGAGTATGGAGTTGATAATGAGCAAATCATCCGTGCTCTTGATGATATCAATCCTGACCTTGTTATAAGTGCCGGGGATATGGTCGAGGCGGGCCGGTTTGTTAAGAAGAATGCGCAGACCGTAGGTTTTTTGGCAAAACTTTGTGAACGGTATGACTTTGTCTATGGCTGTGGCAACCATGAACTCAAGGTCATGCAGGCAGAGGACGAGTATCCGAGGGCGGCGAAGCAGTTTGCAGAGGGAATGGAAGACGCCAGGGCTTATCTTCGGGACCGGTGTCCGCAAAAGGCATCGAGTATTGAGCCTCTTGATAACCGGTGTCAGGATTATCCAGAGCGGGGCATCAAGATATATGGAATGAATCTGGAGTATGATTACTTCAGGAAGGTTATTGTTAAGAGGACGTCAGGAAAGCATGTGGCCGAGCTTGTCGGCGAACCGGAGGATGGAGTATACAACATTCTCATTGGACACAATCCTGACCATATGCATTCATATGCACAGTGGGGGGCCGATCTTGTCCTTTCGGGACATGTCCATGGCGGAATGGTTGCCCTTCCAGGCCACAGAGGTATTATCTCGCCCAGGCTTGTGCTGTTCCCCAAATATCATTGGGGAGAGTATCATGAGGGCAGGACAACAATGATTTTAAGCGGAGGACTTGGTAACCATACCGTCCACGTGAGAATCTTTAACAGGGCTGAGATTGTAAAAATCGTTCTTGAGCCCGGGAGTGCTGAATAAATGGGAATATCCGTTAAGCTTGAAGCTTTCGAGGGGCCGCTGGACCTCCTGCTTCATCTGATTGAAAAAAATAAAGTGGATATCTACGATATTCCGATTGCAATGATTACAGATCAGTACATGGAGTATATCGAAGACGCAAAGCAGAGGGACCTGTCTGTCATGAGCGAGTTCCTTGTGATGGCTGCAACTCTTCTTGATATCAAGTGCCGCATGCTGCTTCCTAGAGAAGTGGATGAGGAGGGCGAGGAAATCGACCCCAGAGAGGAAATGGTCAGGGCACTTCTTGAGTACAAGATGTACAAGTATATGTCACTTGAGCTTAAGGACCGCCAGATGTCCATGGGACACAGCCTCTATAAGAAGGCTTCAATCCCTAAGGAGATTGAGAAGTACAGACCACCTGTGGATTATGAAGAACTCGTGGGCGACATGAACCTGGCTAAGCTCAACAATATCTACAAGGAGCTTTTAAAGCGTCAGGTTGACAAGATTGACCCTGTGCGAAGCCATTTTGGCAACATCGAAAAGGATGAGGTTAATCTTGAGGAGCGCATGAACCACATTGCCACCTTTGCAAGGACTCATAAGAAGTTTTCCTTCAGGCAGCTGATGGGAAGTGCAGGGACCAAGATGGAGATGGTAGTTACTTTCCTCGTGGTTCTCGAGTACATGAAGATTGGAAGGTTTACAGTCACTCAGGAGCACCTGTTTGATGATATTGAGATAGAGTTTCATGAGGGCGTCGGAGAGGACGCGGGAGTGTTAGATGGAATTTCCGAATAACGAGATGATAACTGAAAATGAGATGGTCGGTGCAGTGGAGGCGATACTTTTTTCCATAGGAGATTCCATGGAGATTGAGCGCCTTGCAGAATGTCTTGATATTTCCGAGGTTGAGACAGAGGACATTCTGGCTACACTTGAGGAGAAATATGAGAAGTCTGACAGTGGAATAATGCTTGCAAGGCTTGAGAGTGCGGTACAGCTCTGCACAAAGACACAGTACTATGATATTCTCAAGAAGTTTGTCGTGACTCCGAGAAAGTATACACTCTCTGACACGGTGCTTGAGACACTGTCGATTGTGGCATACAAGCAGCCCGTTACAAGAATTGAGATAGAAAAAATCAGAGGCGTGTCATCCGACCACCAGATTAACAGGCTGATTGAACTTGACCTTATCAAGGAGCTTGGTAGACTTGATGCACCAGGCAAACCACTCCTTTTTGGAACTACAGAACAGTTCCTCAGGTCCTTCGGTGTTTCGTCAATTGAGGAGCTGCCACAGGCTAGTCCTGGAAGGATAGCAGATTTCCAGGCTGAGGCCGAGCGGGAAGTCAGTGAAATAAAGATTTAATTTGCTCGTGCACGGTGCGGATGATAATTTTTTCACAAAATTGCATATAAATAAGAAAAGTTTGAAAAAAACCCCCTTTTTTTAAAGGGGGTTTTGTGTTATAGTGTTTGCAATGTGCGATTATATGGGCTGTAACTATGCCCAAATATCGTACTCTAATAGGTTTTAATAAACTAATAATAAACGGAGGGCTGAAAAATGAGCAACATCGCAACAAGCTCAGCGGGTAAGCGTATCGCCGCTTTACTCGATGACAACAGTTTCGTTGAAATCGGCGCTGCTGTAACTGCAAGAGCTACGGATTTCAATCTGAAACCCACCGAGACTCCTTCTGACGGTGTAATTACCGGCTATGGTGTTATCGATGGCAATCTCGTTTATGTGTACAGCCAGGACGCTTCTGTTCTTGGTGGTTCCATTGGTGAGATGCATGCAAAGAAGATTGCAAATCTCTACGATCTGGCACTGAAGGTTGGTGCACCTGTTATCGGACTTATCGATTCTACAGGTATCCGTCTTCAGGAGTCTACAGACGCACTGAATGCATTCGGAACAATTTACCAGAAAATGGCACTTGCCTCAGGCGTGATCCCCCAGATCTCAGCTGTATTTGGCAACTGCGGCGGCGGACTTGCACTTATCCCCGCACTTACAGACTTCACATTCATGGAGGGAGATAAGGCAAAGCTTTTTGTTAATTCCCCCAATGCTATCGAAGGAAACAGAGAAGAGAAGTGTGACACAGCATCAGCAGCATTCCAGGCAGCTGAGACTGGTCTCGTAGATGTAGTAGCTGATGAGGCTTCTATTCTTGCTCAGATTCGCGAGCTTATCACAATTCTTCCTGCTAACAACGAGGAAGCAGCTGACAGTGACTGTGAGGATGATCTTAACAGAGCTATTCCTGATCTTGCCAACGCTGCAGGCGATACTTCAATCGCTCTTGCACAGATCGCAGATGAGGGAACATTCATCGAGCTCAAGGCTGAGTACGCTAAGGATATGGTAATCGGTCTTATGAAGCTTGATGGAATTACAGTTGGTGCTATCGCTAACAGAACAGTTGTATTTGACGAAGAGGGTAAGGAAGCAGTTAAGTTCGATGCTGTTATCTCTGTAAGAGGAGCTAAGAAGGCTGCAGACTTCGTTAAGTTCTGTGATGCTTATGACATCCCTGTTCTTACACTTACAAACGCTACAGGCTTTGCAGCTACTTCATGTTCTGAGAAGAACATTGCAGCAGCAGTTGGCCAGCTTACATATGCATTTGCAGAAGCAAGTGTTCCCAAGGTAAATGTAATCATCGGTAAGGCTTATGGTTCAGCTTATGTCGCAATGAACTCTAAGGCACTCGGTGCTGATGTTACTTTCGCATGGTCTACAGCAGAGGTTGGTACAATGGACGCAACACTCGCAGCTAAGATTATGTATGAGGGCGAAGGCGCAGATGTTATCAGCGAGAAGGCAGCTGAGTACGCAGCACTTCAGAACAGTGCACTTTCAGCAGCTAAGCGTGGATATGTAGATACAATCATCGATGCACAGGATACAAGAAAGTATGTAATCGGTGCATTTGAGATGCTTTACACAAAGAGAGAGGATCGTCCCGGAAAGAAGCATGGTACGGTCTAAGAAAGGATGTCAGACTATGAAAAAGATTTTCAGAAGATTTTTGGTAGTATCCTGCATCCTCATGATGGCTGTTGGCCTCACTGCATGTGGCGGTGAAAAGGAAGTCGTAAATTATGACCAGGCTGAAGTCACTCAGATTGCAGAGTATTTGACCACAAGTCTTATCACTCAGATGGACACTGACACTCTTGCCAAGATTAAAGAGGCTTATGAGCCTGAGGAGATTTCTGAGCAGCTCAAGTCTGCAGGTATTGCTGTAGATGGAGAAGGATTCTTATCTGGTATTGAATCATGGAACAAGGCTGCTGAGGAACTCGGCGGATTAGCTCAGGTTGCAGGAACAGCTATTACAGCAGACGATGAGACCGTAACAGCTATTGTCAGCGTTATCGGAAACTCAGGCAAGACAGCTCAGATGGAGTACATCTTTAATTCAAGACTTAAGATGACTTCCTGCACTACAAACATTGACCGTACATTTGGCGAGAATATGACAAATGCCGGACTTAATACACTTCTCGGAATGGGAACTGTATTTGTAGTACTTATCTTCATCAGCTTTATCATTTCAATGTTCAAGTATGTAAATATTCTTGACAAGAAGATGAAGGCGAAGAAGGAAGCACCCAAGCAGTCAGCAGCAGCTGTAGATAAGGCTGTAGCACAGATTATTGAGACAGAAGAGCAGACAGATGACCTTGAGCTCATCGCTGTAATCTCTGCAGCAATTGCAGCATTTGAGGAGTCTCAGGGCAACACCGGTGACGGATACGTTGTCAGATCTATCAAGAAGAGATATTAATTAATTATTCTGGAGGATTAAATCATGAAGAATTATACAATTACTGTAAATGGCAGTGTATATGATGTAACAGTTGATGACGGCGTTGCCGGAGCAGCTCCTGTAGCAGCACCCAAGGCAGCACCTAAGGCAGCTCCCAAGGCTGCACCCGCTCCCGCAGCAGCTTCAGGCGCCGCAGGCTCTGTTAAGGTTGAGGCCGGAGCAGCAGGAAAGGTATTCAAGGTTGAGGCTTCTGTAGGCCAGGCAGTTAAGACTGGTGACACAGTTGTTATCCTTGAGGCTATGAAGATGGAGATCCCTGTAGTAGCACCTTCTGATGGTACAGTTGCAAGCATCGACGTTGCAGTTGGTGATGCAGTTGAGGCTGGAGCAGTTCTTGCAACTCTCAACTAATTGTTGCTATTCAGTGCCTCGGGCTTGAGAAAATAGCCCCATGGCAGTTATTACGGAGGTCATACAATGGATTATATTATTTCAACATTGGAAAATCTCATGGGTCAGACTGCATTTATGACAATGACCCTTGGAAATGTTGCGATGATCATCGTTGCACTGATTTTCCTTTATCTTGCAATTGCAAAGGGCTTCGAGCCCCTGTTGTTGACACCTATCGCATTTGGTATGTTACTTGTTAACATTTACCCTGATATTATGGCTGAGGGTGGACTTCTCCACTATTTCTACTTGCTTGATGAGTGGTCAATCCTTCCTTCACTTATTTTCATGGGTGTAGGTGCAATGACCGACTTCGGTCCCCTTATTGCAAACCCTATGAGCTTCCTTCTGGGAGCAGCAGCTCAGTTTGGTATCTTTGCTGCATACTTTGGTGCAATTGCTCTTGGCTTCAACGACAAGGCAGCTGCAGCAGTTTCAATCATCGGTGGTGCTGATGGTCCTACATCAATCTTCCTTGCCGGTTAACTTGGACAGACATCACTTCTCGGACCTATCGCGGTAGCAGCATATTCATATATG
>DCHL01000175.1:0-21226 GCA_002317595.1 Lachnospiraceae bacterium UBA1753
ATTTCATTCTCATGCTCGATTCTGATAAGTTCCAGCTTAGCAGCATTCTGCTTCATGATTTCTTCAATATTCTTTTCATGATTCCTAGTTATTTCTTCGGCCTCAGACTTGCTCTTCGCCATCATTGCCTCAATATACTGCTCATGCTCTTCCTGAAGCTGCTCCCTCTTTGCCTCAAAGTCAGCTTCCATGCTTTCCATCTTTTCATTATATAAGGCTTCGAGATTGGCAAGCTTTGTCTGGGATTCTGCAAATTTTGATGCCATTTCTTCTGCTTTGGCAGTGTCCTCCTCCACCCTTGCCCGAAGTAATCCGGACTTTCTATTCAGGGCTTCCATAATCTTTAAGGTCCAGTCGCCAAACAGAATCCCGCTCTCAAGGTCAATGTCCTGCACCATCCACTCTTCAAGGTATACCGCCGGCTTCCCGTCAACTCCCATGATTGGTGCCCTTCCATCATTCTGTGCAGTATACTCCTCCAAAATCTCCAACCTGCAGATACATAAATCCTTATCATCAAAATCATTTCTGTCCTTAAGAATGCACAGTATCTCTGACTTTGGGTTTCCATCTGAATATGTATAATCAGAAAAAAGAACCATTCTATCTGATACTGACACATTGCTCTCGGCATCAACTAACCTGTCAATATTAACTGGCGAAACAAAGATGGCTCCCTGGGCATTTTTCCTTATCGTTCCATAGAAATAGTACTCAAGACCATTTGCTGTATGCTTCCTGATTATTGATTTCTGGCCAATACGTTCCTTGAGATAGCTGATCTTGTCTTCTAAGTCTGCCTCAAAAAATCTCTTTCTGGTGACGGGACCCTGTCCTAAAATTGAACCCTCGTCCTCAACAGAATTATCAGTCCTTACCACTTTGATTCTAGTATTGCTACTCATTATTTTCTCCCATTCTTGCAGTGCCCCCTCCTATCGTCGGCGGCCGGTCAATTTCTTCATATATAGTAATCGATTTTTGCTCTGTATTCAATTCAGTCTACAACTTATAGGCCATATTATGCATCTTATTTGTGTTTTGTTGACGTAGTCGTTCCCTCGTTCTATATTCTGCCTATGCAAAAACGGAAATATATTTTTTATAGTTAAGTATTTCAAGGAAATGAGAGTGTTATGGCAAGTCCAATTATTCAGCTTAAAAATGTAACAAAGGAATTCAAGGTTCTCAACCGTCACGAGGGTCTCGCTGGCAGTATCAAGGACCTGTTTTCCCAGGATTACAAAATCATAAGAGCCGTTGACAATGTATCCATGGACATCATGCCCGGCGAGATCGTCGGTTATCTTGGTCCCAACGGAGCAGGCAAGTCCACCACCATCAAGATGATGACGGGTATCCTTAAGCCCTCCGAGGGAACAATCATGTGTAACGGCGTGGTTCCCTATGACAAGAGAACGCAGAATGCCCAGAACATCGGTGTTGTCTTTGGACAGCGCTCACAGCTCTGGTGGGCACTTCCTGCCATTGAGTCCTTCAACATTCTCCGCGACATTTACCAGATTGAGGAGAAAAAATATAAGGACATGATGAATCTCTACGGCTCAATCGTGGATATGGATGCTCTTATGCACAAACCCGTAAGACAGATGTCCCTCGGACAGAGAACTCTCTGTGACATCCTTGCTTCATTCCTTCACGACCCGGCTGTTGTATTCCTCGATGAGCCTACCATTGGACTTGACGTTGCAATGAAGTCAAAGATAAGAGAGCTCATCAAAATGCTCAACAAAGAGCGCAACACGACCATTATTCTTACAACCCATGATATGGGTGATGTGGATGCTCTGTGCCAGAGAATAGTAATCATCGACAAGGGTAAGATGCTCTTCGATGACGGTATCGACAAGCTTACAGAGACCTTTGGTGCATACAGGACTCTCTCGCTCTCGCTCCTCTCAAAGAAGGAAAAGGCTGACGAAGCGAGAATGAATGAGCTTGTACAGAAGGTAACTGATGTCCTCGGTAGCAACATTTCAGATAAGAATGCATTTACAGTATCATCCCGTGATGACCAGATTGAAATCCTGCTTGATGAGAAGAAAACCAATGTAATGAAGGTTCTCAACTACATTCAGGATGAGAGCAGGATTTATGACATGCATCTCAATGAAATTTCTACTGAGAGCGTAATTAAGAAGATATATGAAGGAGGCCTTTCATGAGCATCAAAAAATATAGCTCAATGATAAGAGCCGGCATATTAGATGCCCTTCAGTTCAGACTTGCACTTATCGTCACAACTGTTGGAAACCTGCTGTACCTGCTGCTTATCTACCATCTATGGAAGGCAGTATTTGCATCAGCGGATTCACCCGTAGTTAATGGAATGACCTTCAGCGACACCATGATCTACCTTGTGTTCGCATCCTCCCTTATGAACTTCATGGAGATGTGGGTTGTCTGGTTCATGGGCCGTTCCATTCAAAGCGGTGAGATTGCCTGTGACCTGCTTCGTCCCATAAGCTACAGAAGCTGGAGATTCTTTGACGGAATAGGGGAAAATATTGTGAAGTTTGTCACAACCTTCCTGCCTACCGCCATCGTAGTCTTCATTGTATCAAAAGGTGCAATCAAGCTTGGCAGCAATTTACTGTTCTTTGTTTTTTCTGCCGGCCTTTCATTAGTAATAAACTTTTACATTAACTTTATGGTTGGAACAATCTGCATGTACACAGACACAATCTGGGGTATCAATATCATGAAGGTTGTAATCGTCGAACTGTTTTCTGGAGCAACAGTTCCCATTGCCTTCTTTCCTGATTCCATCAAGCAGATTGTACTGCTTCTGCCATTTCAGACCATAGTCAACACACCACTGCAGCTTCTCCTGCACCCTGAGTTTTCACTCATGGAGAGGTTCACGATGCTTGCACCTCAGATTACATGGTTTGTAATCCTGTTTTTTGTGAGTGACTGGTTCTTTAATATATCGCTCAGGAGAATCACTGTAAATGGAGGCTGATCCTACTGGAAATGCTGGCTGATTCGACTGGAAATGAGGATTACTATGAATATGAAAAAGGGTATTCTTTTCTATCTTCGCATATACAGAAAGATAGTTGTTCAGGATATAAAAAGTAAGATGAGTTATCGTGCCGACTTTATCATTTCAATGATAGGCATGATTTTTACCAATATCTGCGGAGCGCTTGGGTTCTGGCTGATCTTCCAGAGATTCCCATCAATTGATGGCTGGAATTACAACGAGATGATGTTCCTATACGGATTCTCCCTGATTTCCGCCACTCCGGCGCAGTGCCTCTTCGACAATAACTGGAATCTGAGAATTGTTGTCTATGACGGAAGCTTCATCAAATACTGCTTCCGCCCCATCAATCTCTTTTTCTACTACATGTCAGAGGTATTTGATGTGAAAGGACTGGGGCAGTTCCTTTTTGGAATTATTGCAGTGGCATACTCGTGGAATAAACTCTCTCTCCCATTCCACTGGTATTCCCTGCCCCTGTTCATATTTATGGCACTCTCAGCATCGTTGTTTGTAATTGCACTGTTGAACCTGGCTTCAGCTACCTGCTTCTGGCTGGTTCATTCTTTCTTCGCTCTGCAGTTATCAAACACACTGAGAGACTTTGCCAAATATCCGATTACGATTTTTGGACTTACAATAAGAAATCTGCTCACCTTCGTGATTCCCGTGGCATTCATGGCATTTTATCCAAGCATGCCTTTCCTTAGGGAAACTCAGGTCCAGTGGCAGACGTATCTTACACCAGTGTTTGGCATTTTCTTCCTTTATATAAGCTACAAGGTATGGATGAAGGGCGCCTTAGCCTATGACGGGACTGGAAATTAAATTGAATTTGTAAATGGGTGTAATCCCGCTCAACCCGACATGGATTACACCCATTTCTTTGTTGTCGATGGTGTAAGAAATAGGATTTCCTAGATTATTCCACCCATGTGAGTTCACTCAATGGTGGAATAATAGAAGTTTCTTAGGATATTCCACCACGTCGCACAGAATCCTCTGTCTACAAATTCTTCTTCGCGGTGGAATATCCTTATTTTCTCGCCGGATTCCACCCAAATCATCATTTCATGAAATTTCTGACGGTGGAAAATCCTCAGTTTCTTTCCAGATTCCACCATCCATGCTCAATAGTATGAAAACTCAAAGAAAAAGGATCAATATGCTGGGAAGTATTCGGTATCGACTACCTCAAACCTATATTTCTGCTTGGCTCCGGGGTATTTCTCCCTGTCCACTTCGCTGACAAACATATCATACGGCCTTGCGCATATCTTATATGGTGCATAAAGAGCTTGATAAATCACCAGCTTCTCACCAGTCTCTGTGTGCGAGGCAAAAGCCAATATTTTGTACAGATATTCTGACGTGGACTGATCCACATTCTCTCTCTTAAAGTGCTGGACGATATCTCCGATTTTGAAACGTTCCATTTCCTCGACTCCTTAATACAGCTGGCCCAGAATTATCTCAGTTCTTCGTTGGAATAAATCTTGCGATAACACTCGCAACCTGATAGGTTGGCATTGTCTGGAGTGACACTCTTCCAGGGCCGGAAATAACTGTATTGAACAGCCCTTCTCCACCAAGAAGTGCATTCTTAACACCTCCAACTGTCTTTACATCCATCGTACACGTAGCATCCATCATAGCAAGATAACCTGTATCAACGATAATCTGCTCACCTGCAGCAAGCTCCTTGTTCACAACAGAACCATCTATCTCAAGGAATACTATGCCTGATCCTGATATTTTCTGCATGATAAAGCCTTCGCCGCCAAAGAATCCACTTCCTAATTTTTTCTGGAAAAAAATTGAAAGATTTACTCCAGGTGTACTGGCAAGGTATGCAGATTTCTGACAGACAATTTCTCTTCCGGGGCCCACCTCAACTGCGATGATGTTACCCGGGAAGCTAGAAGCAAATGCAATATTTCCTGCTCCGCCTTCTGCAGTGTATGTGTTAGAGAACATTGCCTCCCCTGAAATAGCCTTAGAAAACATTTTTCCAATTCCACCACCCTGAGTCTGCATCCTCATATTTGAACTCATCCAGCTCATGGCTCCGCCTTCACAGTTAATGCTTTCTCCACTCTCAAGATAGACCTCAACAACGGGGAGATTGTCACCTTTAATCTCGTATCTCATACTGCCTCCTCCTTCATTCT
Source organism: Lachnospiraceae bacterium UBA1753 (assembly GCA_002317595.1). GTDB lineage: Bacteria > Bacillota > Clostridia > Lachnospirales > Lachnospiraceae > UBA1753. The sequence goes on from DCHL01000175.1 coordinate 5,182, forward strand.
AGAATGAATACAGTGAATTAGTTATGACAATATCATACCACCAACCTAGTAAACATACCACCAGACATAGCGCCAATCATTTATAAACAAACTATCCACCATTTCTACACTATACGAATATTATTATTAGCAGTTATAATGGTGATACTTGAATTAGGAAAGGTAATCTAACATGCACTTTGTTGACGCAAAGGGAATTCTCTCTGCAAATAACGGAATGAACATATATCGGGGTTGTTCCCATGGCTGCATCTACTGTGACAGCAGAAGTCTGTGCTACGGGTTCACTCATGAGTTTGAGGATATTGAAGTCAAACAAAACGCACCTGAGCTGCTGGAGCAGGCACTCAGATCCAAGCGAAAGAAATGTATGATTGGCACTGGCTCAATGTGTGACCCCTATCTTCATATAGAAGAACAGCAGCAGATCATGCGAAGGTGCCTGACTCTCATCGATAGATATGAATTCGGTGCAACCGTTCAGACGAAATCCACAAGGGTCCTCCGCGACATAGATCTTCTGACCTCAATAAACAGAAAAGCAAAAGCCGTTGTTCAGATGACACTGACAACGGCTGATGAATCTTTGTGTAAAATTATTGAGCCCAATGTATCATCCACCAGAGAACGATTTGAAGCACTAATGGAATTCAAAAGAGCTGGGATTCCAACAATAGTTTGGCTCAGTCCCATTCTTCCATTCATTAACGATACAGAGGACAACATTAATGCAATCCTTGACTACTGCATCGAAGCAGGAGTGAAGGGAATCATCTGTTTTGGAATGGGAGTCACCCTGCGCGACGGCGACAGAGAATACTTCTATGACGCCCTCAGCCGGCACTTTCCTGGACTGCGCGCCAGATATGTCCGTGCATATGGCAATGCCTACAACGTAGAAAGCCCTAACGCGAGGGAGCTCATGCAGCTCTTCAGGAAAAAATGCGATGCACACGGCATAATGTCATCTCCTGACAACTGCTTCAGCTATCTCAATACTCTCCCGGATAAATATGAACAGCTCTCATTCTTCGACCTATAAACTACTTTAGAACAGCTCTGTTTTCTCTGCGCCTGCGGCAAGCGGTCCTGCGATAGGACCAAAGCCCCTGTCGTTTCCGAGCATGTCCTTAGTGAAGATAATCGGTGTTCCGTCAGGATTCTCATACTGCATCTCAGGCTCAAAAGCCATTCCAAGAGTCTTTGTGCTGATTATGCTCTTGACTGTCTTTGGCATGACATCGTAGAGATTTGTTATGAGCACAACCATCCCATCCTTCTCCTGAAGAGAAACCGTAACCTTCTCACCAGCCTCAACAACCTCCGCATCCGTCTCCTTTTTCATAGGCTTCGCGCCATTGATGAACACATTTCCGCCTGCCCATACAGGGAGCTTTGAGTAGTAGCGGTCACTGGGTGCAGAACCCATTCCGCAGTATCCCTCAAACATCTCGGCATACTCATCCCATGTAGGATAATCATCGTAGGGAACAGTTCCAGCCACGATATTTGCATCCGTCCACTCGTCATCCTTGAATTTCTCATGGAACTTCATGAGCCTTGCACTTATATCCTTCTGGACAAAAATATTGTTGTAGAATCTTGCATCACCGTGAAGCACAGTCATGAATCCTGCAATGGCTGTTCCATGGGGCACATGGTAAGGTGTGTACCTGGGTGATTTCTGGGTGAGTGATCCGTTATTCACACCACGGCCGACAGCAGTGAGCGCTCCAACCACAAGGTTGTGAACCATGGCCACACCCTGAGTCGGCAGCTTGACTGCATTGTCCGAGAGCAGGATGTTGTTATCAATAAGAGTCGGACCATGTGAAATCTCAACAAAGATATCCTCTCCCACATCGATGTTGTCATCGTACACATGCTTCTCGCTAAGGAATGTATTGTCGTGGAAAAGATTACCAGTCACGCGTGTTCCCTGAGCCTGCCAGTCAAGCCAAAGACCACGGGTACAGTGATGGAAATGGTTTCCTCTTATAATGACATCAATTGCTGCGTGCATCTTGATTCCACCAATCTCCGCACCTGCAAGATTCTGCTTATTGTTAATATGATGGATATGGTTGTTCTCAATTACCGAGAACACTCCACCTAAATGACCTACGATACCAGTCTGACCGCAGTCATGGATATTACAGCGACGAATGATATGGGAACCTATAGTCTCCTTCGACCATCCCTCATTAACAGCCTGGCAGATATTATCACGCTCAGTCTGGGTGCCGTCCTTGAATTTCCACTTCGACCATTTATTGTCATTTTCGGGTTGGAGATACTTTCCAAGAGAAATACCTGAACACTTTGAGTGTGATATCTCGCAGTCTTCGATAATCCATCCCTTAGACCAGTGGGGTCCTACCATTCCCTCCTGGTATGCAGTCGGAGGCGCCCACTGTGTTGCAGCCCTTGTTACAACAAATCCTGACAGGGTAATATAGGAAACTCCTTCCTTATCTGGATAGAATCCGTTTCTTCTCACATTAATCTCAACCTTCTCCTCATTAGGATTCTTTCCCTGGAAGTTAGCATAGATAACAGTCTCATCCCTGTCCTCATCCTGCTCCGTATACCAGGTATAAATCGTGAACTCCGGATCCCATGACTTATAATATGGCTCGGGATTTAATACCTTCTCAAGGGAAGTTACCTCATACAGAGATTTGTCATTGAGATATACTTCACCGGTGTGTGCAATGTAGCTGGCAATGAACCAGTCTCCAAACACCTTGGTCGAGTAAGGGTTATACTCACCAAAAATTGCGTTTGGAATTCTGGTAACATAGGTAGTTCCCTCATAGAGAGCCCAGTTCTTCACTTCCTCAGCTCCAGTAATGACGGCACCTCCCACAACCTCACTCTTATATGTAATTCTCGCATCGGCCCTTCCAGCATTGATTGGATTGACATACTCACGGTATACGCCAGGTGCAACAGAAACCTCGTCACCTGGAATCGCAATCGCAGCAGCCTCACTGATTGTTTTGAAGGGATATGCCTTCGAACCATCTCCTCTTTTCACTACATTTGCATCAACATAATACCTCATTGCACACCTCGCTATTTTTTTCTAATAAAACTGCTAATCAGCTGTATCAGCGGAAGAATATATAGATAACACGCTACTGCCATGGATGCGTTGGAAACGCCAACCGTCGCAAGCGGCACACTTCCGGCAATCGACCATGGTACCAGTGCAGCGATTACTAATGCACTGTCAGCCAGGTATAGTGCCATCGTTTCTGGCTCGATATCAGACTTTGATGATATCTGTTGCGTCAGCATGATAGTCAGTGTCTGATTACATGCTATCAGTGCCGCAGGAATTGATACCAGAAGCATTGCAAAAAATGGATTAGTCCTTCCTTCAAGAGAGATAAACTTATCCTGCAGGCCTTCCAGCAATCCCGTCTCCTTAAATATCCCAGAATAGCATGACGCTATGCAGACGATGGCCCCAACCCTGATCATTGAAATCAGTCCGCCTCCATTTATAATAGCCGACAGGGACTCATCCTTCGCCTGGTATCCCATCACGATGGTCTTAAGCAGAGGCATGAGCTGCATGTCCTGTACAAAAATTGATATGATAATCGCACTCACAATGCTGACAAACATCGCTGTCTTAACCTTCACCTTGCAGAGCGCCAAGAGAAAAATCAGAGCAGCAGGAATCAGACACAGTATCGAGATTCTGAATTCCTTCCCAAAAATGGAAACGACATCAACATTTACTTTTTCACCAGAGGACTGTAAGCCGACTACCAAATATATCGCGCACACAATCACAGTGGGAATAATCGCAGTGCGAAGCATGTTCCGGATGTTCCGATAAAGATCCGTCTCCGTGATTGTGCTGACAAGCAGCAAGCTTGTTGAGACAGGGGAACAGCGGTCACCCCAGTATGCGCCTGATAGAATCGCACCGCCCACCCAGAACACAGACAGGTCCATGGACCTTGCAATGCTCATGCAGATGACACCGACCGTTGCTGACGTTCCAAAGGATGTGCCAGTCAGAAATGACACTAATGCACATAGCAGGAATGAAAGCATAATAAAAATTGAAGGGTTGATTAGGCCGGATGCATAACAGACAATTGCCGGTATACACCCGGATGCTCTCCAAACTGCAGTCAGAGAACCAATAAATAGAAATGTAATCAGAATATTTTTTGCTGTACTGACACCTTCAAGACTCATCCGTCCAATCTGGATAACGGAAAAACCTTTCATTCCTGCATATGACGCAAATAGTAATAATCCAATCAGAAGTGCAATCACTATTGAAATCTTTAGTACAACACAGACTATCAGAATGATTGCAAATAAACTCAAAACCAGCAGTTCCATATGTTCCCTACAATTTACTCTTCCAGTCACTTACTATTTCTTCAATGCTGTCAACATCGACATTTGCAGCTGCTTCTATCAGACGGTTCTTTAATTCAGTACCCTCACAGTCGTAACTGAACATGTCCATCTCACCAGAGACTTCCTCCATTGCATCCATGTCGAGCTCGTCTGCGGCACTTTGCATTCTTTCGAGCAGCTCCATTAACTGCTCGGTCTGAATCTTGGGCTTATCCTCTGCTTCCTCTGTACTGAACTGTGGTGCTAAAACATCGTAATAGCTCAGGTATTTTTCAATTAGGGCATCTGTCTTTGCATGGATAGTAGCGATATCCTCTGCGTGACCACAGGCCTCAAGCTCTGCCGCCATGGCAGAGAGCTCCATTGCGCCTATCTGCTTTGAAGAACTCTTCAGGGCATGTACTTCTATTGTGTAGGTCTTGATATCTTCTGTTATTTCGCTATTCTTAATGATCTCTGCCTTAGCTTTAATCGCACTGAAATATTTTTCAAGAACAGAAAGGTAAACCTTCTGACTTCCAATAAGCTTAATTGCAGCATCAATGTCAAGATCACCTATCACAAGCTTATCTTCCTGGGCAGCTTCCTTGGCCTGTCCATCAGTATTACCATAGCTCTTAATTACCTTTTCTGGTGGAAGCCATTTACGGATGGCACTTGTGATAGTCCTGATTTCAATAGGCTTCGCAACAAAGTCATTCATTCCTTCTGAAAGGAACATTTCCTTAGCATCTCCAACGGCATTTGCTGACAGGGCAATGACTGGAAGACTGTCAAGCTCAGGATGCAGTCTTCTGATGATTCTTGTCGTCTCAACACCATCAAGCTCAGGCATCATATGGTCCATGAAAACAATATCAAAGGGTTCTGTTGCCAATAGCTCCAGAGCTCTCTTTCCACTTAGTGCTGTCGTAATCTGCATATTGAGCGGCTGAAGAAGAGCTTCCGCAACTGTCAGATTAACCTCGTTGTCATCGACAATTAGGATTTTGGCATCAGGAGCCTCAAACTCAAATTCCATGACAGTATTATCCATGACATGGAAAAATTCATTATTCAGCGCCATCGAAATTCCAATTGTAGAAAGGGGCTTGCGAATGAACATGACGTTTGATTTTGAATTGTCAGCTGAGATTGTCAGATCGCAGAGAACAATGAACTGAATTTCAGGATGTGCATCGACATACTGTCCCAGTTCTTCCTTATATAATCTGTAATTTGTCAGGAAGTATACCTTCTTACCTTCAGGATTATCAATTGCCTCTTCTGGATTGTCGACATTCTCAACAGAGCAGTTTTCAACACCAAGCTCATCAATGATTTTGTTGAACCGTTCAAAGACAGGACCCTTTTCCCAGTAACCGATAATTCGTTTACTGTCCTTATCCTTGATACTCACTGAAGGATTCCAGTTTGTGACCTTCTGTGGAACAGCAAAAGAGAACGTGCTTCCCTTTCCGTATTCTGAGGTCACACTGATTGTTCCACCCATCTGCTCTATCAGCCTGCTTGAAATGGCAAGCCCCAGACCTGTGCCTTCAATATTTCGGTTGCGTTTACTGTCCACCTGCTGGAAGGATACGAAAAGCTTCTCTATGTCTTCTTCCTTAATACCTATTCCAGTATCCGTGACTGCAACCTTGAGCATTATCTCGTCTTCGCCTATTATCTCGTAATCAACTCCAACCTCGACATATCCATTCTGAGTAAACTTAATTGCATTGTTAGCAAGGTTTATTAACACCTGGCGAAGTCTCATGACATCACCATAAAGTCCTATGGGCAGATTAGGGTTAATATGTCCAATAAGTTCAATATCCTTCTCTCCTATTCTGTTCATCAGGATACCCGAAATATCATGGATAGTAGAGACCGGATCGTAATCATCGGGTATGATATCCATCTTTCCTGATTCGATTTTTGAGAAATCGAGAATATCATTAATGATATTAAGAAGTGCTGTACCGGAAGTCTTTATCTGATTGATGTAGTCTCTTGCAGCATCTGGAAGGTCTTCACGCAGAGCAACCTCAGCCATACCGATAACAGCATTCATAGGTGTCCTTATCTCATGGGACATATTCGCCAGAAAGTCCGATTTCATGGTTGCAACACGCTCAGCTTCTTTTACATTTTCTTCAAGCTGCCGCCTGATTTCTGCTTCCTTCTGTCTCTGTTCTGTGGTGTCGTTAACGGTAAAGAAGGCTATTATTTCTCCCTTTGTATTACGTAATAACAGAACTGTCACATATGACCAGGCTTCCAGCATGACACCGTTCATTCCATTAACAGTCAGCTTAAATTCCTTTACAACCTCTCTCTGACCACTGTTAAAAAGATCAATTAGTCTCTGTCTGTCATGAAATTCCTTGTATTCCTGCTGACACCTTCCAAATAGTACTGAATTGGCGTACCTTTCCAGCATCTCGCTATAACAGCAGGGTGCCTTCATCCCAATTAGGTCAAGAAGATTTACTTCTTTTCCATCTATTATTTCCATGAGATTGTCACAAAGAATATCCTGTGAGAGATTTACTTCATATGACAAATGGGCACCCAGCTTCATGGCCTCACGGTATGCCTTCTCATTTTCAAGCATTTCGCTTATTTCCTCTGTTACACCTGTAACATCGTTAATGAGACCTACTATACCGATGATATTCCCATCATTATCTTTTACAGGCTCTTTAATAAGCTCCAGGAACTGACGGTGTCCATCCACCTCGGCCTTAATTGTATAGCTTGTACCAACTCCTGTTTCCAGAATTCTTCTGTCAGATTTTTCGACATTATCTACGTTGGCGGTATCCTTACGGATATCCCTGTCCGTCTTTCCGTAAATGTCGAAATTCTCATCGCCACCATCTTCCACCTGTTCCCAGATATGGGAAGAAAAGACATACTTAAGGTCTGTGTCTTTAAAGAAAATATTAGAAGGAATAGCCGATATTACATTCGCTAAAGTATCCAAATCAATATGCTTCTTAATACTCATAACCCACTCTCCTTATGTACCCCATGTATTAAGTCAGTTTTCATTTTGATTTAAGTGTATATATAGATTAATATAGCATACTTTGTTGTAATATTGTGAACTGCCATGGTAAATTATTCAGTTGTATTTGGATACTTATAATTTGCAGAATAGTGCAATCTCTGATTCTAAATTTTCCAGAAATTGTTCCACATGATAGCCGTCAGTTGTTGCGTGATGACAGGTTATTGATAGAGGCATCATCTTTTTCCCATCTTTGGTTTCATATATTTTTCCAGCTTCAACTGATGGGAAAAAATATGGTTTGTTCTCATATGAATGAACTGCGAAATGATTGAAGCTAATCCAGGGAATTGATGACACAGTATATGCATTGGGTGGCGGCATCAGCGGTGCCTGCGCAAGAACCCCATGATTATCGCCATACGCTTTTTGATTCTCGATATATCTCTGATGGAATACTTCATAATCGTCATCGTATTCTGTCCACATCAGCGAGAACGTCTTGTCATCATCATGAAAAGTCGCATATAACGGTGTCAGGACATCATAGTATCCCAATTTTTCTTCTTCGTATGCGATCTTAAACTCTGTCTGCTTATTCATGCATTTCGTAACCAGCCAGAGATAGGTCGGAAAGAATTTTCGACCTATCTCTTTTGTTCTAATGAATAAGTCTGTAACGTCCACATCCACAGTCAGGGAATAACCTGTAGGCGCCATTTTTGAAAAATAGTAAAACATCTGGCCTCGCGGCCAATTCATGATATCAATCTGAGTAAATTTCATTTTCGTATCCTCCTTTGTAAGAAAGATACTTTATTTCATCACTGAATACCACCTACGGAAAGTAGAGCTACCCATAAGCAATCCTCGCCGGACTTGAACCGAGCATCCCAGCCTTAATCTTATTTTTTCAAATAATCCTATTGACAAACTTCATGTGGCATAATAATATAGTTTGCATACAAACTAATTATTGAGAGGTGTAAAAAGTGAACAATGTAATTTCTATTATTGAAAACTCCAAAGCAGCATATTTTGCTTCCATAGATGAGAATGGCAGGCCTGAGATCAGAGCATTACTGAATCTATGTAATCCGAAAAAATATAAAGGTCTTGTCGGCAAAGCGCTGGTTCAAAATGGCGAAACCCTAGATCTGTACTTCACCACCAATACATCATCAAAAAAGGTGGCCAGGCTCAGAAACAACCCGAATGTAGCACTTTATTTCTGTGAGCCCGATAAATTCAGGGGAATCTGCATTTCAGGAAAAGCGGAAGAAGTCACCGACCAGGAACTTAAAGAAAGCTTCTGGCAAAAAGGGTGGACTATGTATTATCCTTTAGGAAAGACCGATCCCGACTACACAATCCTTCATGTTACATCAGAGAAAATTGAGGGCTGGTACGATCTTAATAAACATGTCTTCGGAGGCTTTGATGATTAAACAGACTAAAGGCGGAACCCTTCTCTCCCAGGTACATCAGGTATGTAGCCGCGTATGGAACAGGATTCTCAGAGATTTCAATATGGCTGACTTGGAAGGTGCAAGAGGCCGTGTCATATTTGCGTTATGGGGAAAAGATAGTGTTCCGATTAAAGTCCTCTGCGAAAAGACAAGTCTGGATAAATCTACTCTTACCGGTATATTAAGCCGCCTGGAAAGGGATGGCTATATTGTGCGAAAAGCTGACGAAAATGATAAACGAAGTGTCCTTATTTCCCTTACCGGCAAAGAAAATAATCTGCTTCGGGATATTGACTCCGTATCTGCAGAAATGAATGAGATTTTCTATAGGGGTTTTTCTGATGAAGAAATACTTCAGTTCGACTCCTATCTGGAGAGAATTCTGGACAATTGCAAAGAGGCAGAGAAATAGTACGCAATATTCCAATTAAAACAAGGAGGTGCAACAGAATGGATTTGCGAAAGCAATCTCTTCTGCTGCACCTTTAGATCCATATTTGGTGGATACCTTCAAAGTATTACCAACAATTTATTTGCTTACTCCCACCTAGCATACAAAGTTACATCCCTACTATTCTCAAAGTCATCAGAGGCTTTGATTTCCTCGCCTCCTTCTTTTTGCGTATACCATCCTAGGAATCTTGCTCCTGGTTTTGTCGGTTTCGGCAGTTTGCCATACGGATATCCGAATGTAACGATTTTATTAAGTGATTTTACTTTTCCACCATTTGCGTCAAACCACACCAGGTATTTGTCATACGGCAGACTGTTTACTGTTACTGTGCAACCGTAATCCACCCCATCCACGGTCGCACTGATAACGGCATTTCCTGCTGATACGGCTATTACCAGGCCATTTTCATCCACTGTGGCTACAGCCTCATCACTGCTCTTCCATTCGGAAACAGGAAGGTTTGTATTCTTTATCTTAAGTTTCTTCGTCTTACCTGCCTTAAGTGTCGCCTTCGAGGATGAAAGTCTTGGAATCTTGACTGTTACCTTCGTTGTGTACTTGGCCGCATTCGTACCCTCGCCAAAGTACGCGGTAATCTTTGCGGTTCCTGATTTTACAGCAGTAATCACTCCTGTCTTCTCATCAACAGTTGCAACTGTTGGCTTTGAAGATGTCCAACTGATTGGAGTAAGTGTCGTGCCAGACAGGATCTCACTATTGGCATTCACAGTCTCACCAACCTTATTCAAGGTTTTCTTAGTGAGCACAGGCTTTTGTATATGAATCGTCAGCGGTTCTCCAACAGCCTCATACTTTCCTTTCCCTGTCTTCCTGTAGGCAGTAACTGTAACATCGCCAGCCCTCTTCGCCTTGAGCACACCCCTGCTGCTTATTGATGCCAGCTTCTTTGACGAAAGCACGTATTTTGCTATGGTCTCTGTTGTGCCAAAGTCTGCAGGACTAAGGATGATTTTCTGGCGGACTGCAATCGTAGTGTCAGTTTTCTCCGGATCCTCTGGATTCTCTGGATTCTCTGGATCAACAGGGTTATCAGGATTCTCCGGGTCGGCTGACTTTTCTATTACTGTCACCTTACATACTGCCGTCCTGCCCAGATATCCGGCAACGATTTCTGCCTCGCCTCCTGAAACTGCCGTTATGGTCCCATTCTCCACTGTTGCTACAGAAGAATCATTACTTACCCACGAGATTTCTGCATCTTCCACTGTCTTCTCGTCACCCGAAACGACTGTGGCAGTAATTGATTCCTGCTTGCCAGTTTCCAGACTGAGTTCCTTCTTATTAAGCGTTACAGTATAATTAAGTACTTCCTTATCTATCTCACTCTCATTTATCTCAGTCTCTGTTCTTGACGTATCCACCTTCCAGATTCTCTGCTTTACCGTATTATTATCATAATAATACTCCTCTGCTTCAGTAGATACTTCTGCACACAGAATGTCAGAGTCACCTTCTGCAATAAGTTCACTCACGCTGACCTGGACCGATGTGGATTCCTGCGCCTCAAGGCTGATTTCCTTGCTAAGCAGCTCCGTTCCGTCCCGATTGGTTACCGCAAGCGTCGCCGTGGCAGGAACAAGGCTTTCATTTTTTACCGTTACCTCACAGTAAGGATCCTCTGCCGTGACGCAGTACTGACTCTCAACAACAAGCTCTGTCTTTGTCGCATCAATAGTCATCTGTTTTTCTGCTTTACCATCTCCTACTACACATATTGGCAGCTCAAGTTCGGACGGATCCGAAGGGAACTCGATATTGACTGTCAGTTCTTTTGTTTCCCCTGGCAGGAGGCTACTGTTTTCTATTGGCAGGGTCACATTATTTCCATTGACAGTATAGGATGTCTTACATTCATTTATTTTTTCTGTTCCAGTATTTGAAATATATAGGGTCACTGGTACAGGGTCATCCGTCAGCATATCCCTATGATTCAGGTCATATCCGTCAATACTGATTTCTGACCTTGAGGGTACTTCCGTGCACACGAGCTTTGACGATGTTTTGATGTCGAATTCACTCGTTCCTTCAGTTTCCAGCATTGTAACATCTGTAATAATGTAGGTCATTTCTCCATTACAGATATCAAAGGCGTCGATGTATCCTTCGTCATTTACAATTTCTGTCTGTCCATACGATTTTGTACTGTCGTCATAAAGAGCTGCATAAATCCCTCTCTTTTCATCATCAGTCCGACAATAATACACTCCATTTCCGTCAATATCGAAGGATGCACCAGTATCCATTGTCCCAGCAGCTAGTATCTCACTCTGACTCATATCAGCAGGCACAAGACTGTAAAGTCCTCCGTTCATATTGAAAGCAAAGACATTTCCCGAATGGCCCGGTACGGCTGTGCTTATCATATTGCAGACCACACCCTCCATTTTGCTTGCAACAGCTGATCCATAATTTTTTGAAAGATATATTGTTGACTTACCGTTCTCCTCAAGGGAATACGCCACGTAGGTATCGATTCCGTCAGTGCATGCAGCGAGATTCGACACCTGACCGATATTATCAGCAAGTACTACGGGTGAGCTCCAGTTTCCACTCTTGTATTCTGAATACAGAATACGATTTTTGGAGTCTTCCTGCATGGGTGAACTGCTCTTGTTCTCTGCCCATAATGCGGTAAGTCCTTCTGAACTCCTCGTCAATACATGACCATAACAGAAGACATCATTTGTATCAGGAGATCCAAGGTCAACAAATTTCTTTGTGGACTTATCATACTGTGCCACAGATATTCCAAAGCTTCCAAGATAATCCTCGGCCTGTAACGCGGCACTGGTATCATATTTCTTCCTTGAATCCTGATATATCAGATAAGTCCCATCCTCATCAGAATAAAGCCTGTGCCCAAAATCTGATGTTCCATCGCCATCAACTGCATAAACTGTCTTCATCCCATCTGCAGGGAAGCCGTAAGACAAGGTAGTATTGTTCTCGCTCTCACTCAGATATGCAACAAATCCATCCTTCGATATAACCGGCATAGCTCCACCATAGATCTTAGCCATACAGATCTCGCCGTCCTTACCTTCAGACAGTATTTCTGCTCCCTGATAGTCATGCCACTTTGTGTCTGTATGTGGCAGATTGAAAGCCGAGTCAGCAACTGTATCAGCAGCATATGATGAAGATTTTTTCTCCGGCAGTAAGTCTCCTATTAAGGAGGCGGCATCTCGTGAATACAGCAGCAACTTATTTTTGCTGACATATTTCCCATAAGTTTTACTTTTTTTCAAATCTCCTGTGTCCCACAGCTGTATTTTGGCCACTTCCATCTTGGCAAAATATGCTTTCGCGCCGGCTTCACCATACATGGTGACTTCCTTTAGTCCCCCCTTCTCCTCACTGCTTATAATTATAATTTCAGTTCCTAATTTGACCTGTCCATACACGCCGACACTTGCATAGTCTGCAACACCTATTCCGGCATATGGCTCAAGCTTGGCTTCTCCTGAAAAAGTGACGTCACCGTACCATTTCTGCTGCGGAAAATTATATCCTGCCTTTCCCGACAGTTCGCCAGATACCTTCCCGCTTACCATGATAGTAGCAGGAATATACCATATCATGTATTGCTTATTCCATTTTTCAGAGGCTTCACATGTAACAATAATACCGCCCTCGGCATTCTCGTAAACACAGTCATCAGACCAGGTTCCTTCAAAATATCCGACTAGGTTCCACTTGACTTTTCCCTTGATTCCAGGCATTCCCACTGGAATATCATTCTTCTGACATACACTCTGAATATCTTTTAGGTCTGATTTTAGTAGTTTGGCAGTTGTTTCTTTGTCACTTTTAAATTCTTTCGCCCAGTCTTCCCACTTTTCTTTGTAGCTCTTCTTTTCATCCGCCCTGCTTGTCGCGGTTGTATCACCCTTTTTACTATCCCAGGATTTGAGGGTCTTCTGTGCAATATTCACACCAATGCGAATCTTTCCATCTTCAAGCTCAACATTTACAGGAAGTTCTGGAAATTCAAAACCCGCGCTGCTTCCACCAATTAGCGGGAAATCGTCATCCAATTTTACTGATATCCCGTCCCCAATTGAAAACTTCGGGATTTTTACAGTACCTGGGACAATAACTGATAGAAAAATTGGCGTTTTCTTCGTACTGCCATCTGAAGACGTCGTGACAATAGATAATTCTTTTCCCTGAAGTCCATTCGGAGATACCTTCGTGAAATTTCCATTCTTACTTTCTCGGATTACTGAGCTGTCAGCGCACAGGCTATATCCTGTGATATTACTTGTATCCTTCTCCTTACATATAAGGTCAAATTCAGAATGGCTATACTCTATCTGATGAGCGTTCGTCAGAACGTCAACCTCCTTACTTCCGTATTTATATGTAACACTCTCCAGGCAGTCACTCACGCTGGCAGGAATATCTCCACCAGTAACTACCCCATCCGAGTTTATTGTTCCCGCAGAAGTGTGGAGATTATAGGATAGATCAATATGCAAAGCGGGACGGACAGCGCCACTCCTGCTGTATGCGATATTGCACACGTATGAACCGTTACGGTTCACATAACCGTCATCAGTGACGTCAGCGGCAAGGGTGGCATCCTTTCCCGGCGAGCGGAGCCACCAATAGCAGTTGCCTCTGTAGTCCACATTGGATGCACAAAAAGGTGCCCCCATCGCCTTTGCGTATGTACTGCTCCTGCTTCTCCTGCATTTATCACCACTGTTGTAGAATGATGAGAATCCATTTGATGTACGGTATACTTCGGACTCTGACAGAAGGAACACCTTATCTTCCGTGTCCTTTCCCCCTTCTGTTCCACTACCTGTATTATTCGCATTTACAACACTCGTCGTCTTGACGACCGCCTTCTCACTTGATGCGAAAGCCGTATCCATGAAGTTATTACTACTATAGTCTGTTCCACATGTGTTTACTGTACTTCCGTATCCGTTCAGCCAGCTTCGTATTGTGCTCTTTTCCCAGGTGATGGATGAGTCCGATGCATTGTATCTCTGGTCATCAAGTCCCTTATCGGCCAGCAGGAATGCATCACTTCCATCTACAGACAACACCCTCCACTTGATGGGCTCACAGCGGAAATAGTGCCAGGTACTGGTGTCAGACCATTTGTAAGAATATGGTTCGTCCGACCGACTGAGAGTGACATCACTCTGCTTTATTCTCTTATAGGTATAGGTGCTTCCGCTGTAGTTAACTGTTGCTAGATTCTTGTTATTGAAGATTGCACTCTGCAGCGTATTGTAAAGACCAGAACTCTCTATTATATCCCCAGTACTCAGGTAGTTACTTCCTATTGCGGTGTATTTGCTCTTGTCAGCCACTACCTCTGCCTGGGGGTAAGAACCGAAATATACGCAGTCCCAGGTGACTACACCGTCTTCACTTTTTCTAGGATTCGAAAGGCCATAGCCATCCCCTTCATTGCTTATGGTATCCCCAGATACAGTAGATTCTTCAATATCCACCTCATCAATAATTTCTTCGGACACCTCGTCCAAAGTATCATCCTCTGACAGGTCATCTTCAGTGATGATTACTTTGTCTTCCTGTGGCTTTATCTCTTCTGCATATGCGAACACACTCATGAATGTCATCACAAATGCAAGAGTAAGAGATACTGATAATTTTGCCATTTTTCCTCGCATAAACATTCTCTCCCTCAATAACAACTCTCTCTTGAGTATCTATAACATGAAAAATTATATATTATGAGTCAGATAGATACAAGCGATTACATTTTAGGGACCTGCTTATGCTAATTGCCTCTTAGTTGCAGCATGTCTCATCGTAAAGCAGACATTTATCACAGCCCATAGGCAAGCTTCTCATCCGTCATGTCTGCAGACCTCATACCACTGACAGCCACAGCACCAGCCGTTACAGCCCTTGTCCTTCCTGATAGTCTTTCTGATCCAGTAGATAAATTTTTTCATAAACACACCTTTGTTCATTCGTAAAACATTATTATTTCAGTACACAGATTGCGCCATAGTCCAGGACAAACTTGACCTTTCCAACCGCACGCTTCTTGAAGCAGTCGTACATTCTTCCTGCACTGTAGGAATCACCCTTAACCGTATGTGCACTGTTCGCCACGTGGGCAATGGGACCAAGTCCCTCGATCGATACAAGGATGGCCTCCTTATCAAAGGGATTCTTCGGTTCCTTCTCAAGCTGCACCTTCATCCCAGGCTTCAAGAATGCCTGCCCATGGAAATGATTCATACCAGTGATTGTAAAGTAGATTTTCTTTGATTTTTTCTTCGTTGACATATCAACACCTCCTCAAATACAAAATAAAATGAGCACCAGATGATATTTTCCTGTCATCTGATGCTCCTAGAATAATCGATTTGTTGTACCATAATTTGTACTATGAATACATCATGGTCCTGTTTAATTGAATTTTTAAGCAACAAGGTTCTATTCTATCCATACCCGGAAGGTATTGCAACCCGTTTGAAATAAGTATTTTTAATATATCTCCCATAATGCTATATTAATTGTGACAAGAGAAATAAGTAATGAATCCGCTTGACGGGTACATCAGATTGAAAGGAGATTACGGTTATGTTAAAGAAGATTACAGCGTTCCTCGAGGCTTATTACAAGAGTTTTGCAAAGTAGAATTACTGAGTTGATTTTCACGAAAGGAGGCATGGCTTATGTTGAAGCTAATAAAGGTTATTGAAGCGGCTCTGG
>DCHL01000175.1:21296-21622 GCA_002317595.1 Lachnospiraceae bacterium UBA1753
TAATTGCTGAGACCACATCTATGGCAATGGATGTGGTCTTTTGTACCCCATTACTTCCAGAAATTTTCTTCTTAAGCCGCAATTTATTAATTGAATAGGCTGGAAAAAAGAGATCAATTAAAACAATTGCAGTTAATGGATATGGATGAATATTGAGATCTCAATTCTTTGGAAATTTACCTGATGTGGCTAGTAGAAATTACTATACTGGTGCTGATATGGAAAAGCCTTTACCATTCTAAACAAGCAAAAATTGTCTTAAAAAAATGCCTGAAACCCTTGATATACAAGGACTTCAGGCAATCGGGGTGACGCGATTCGAACGC
>DCHL01000069.1 GCA_002317595.1 Lachnospiraceae bacterium UBA1753
GTCCTGACCGAGGACTCCATTTCCGACCTGGCTGATGTCGAGCATCCACTTCTTGTAATGGACCAGTGGATGTATCATTCAAGACTTTACGCAGCAGCCAACTATGTCAAGCTGCGCGACGATCTCGACCTCATCCAGCTTAATTCCTTCGGCTGTGGTCTTGATGCTGTCACAACAGATCAGGTCAATGACATACTGTCTGGTTCTGGCAAGATATACACCTGCCTTAAAATTGATGAGGTCAACAACCTCGGAGCTGCCCGCATAAGGGTTCGTTCTCTTCTAGCTGCGCTTCGCGTCAAGGAAGAACATACAGACTCTGAGTGCCGCGTAATCTCTCCCGCTTCCTACGAGAGGGTCATCTTCACGGCAGAAATGAAAAAGAACTATACAATCATCTGTCCTCAGATGTCTCCGATTCACTTCAACATAGTTGAGCCTGCATTCCAGAAAGCAGGCTATAAGCTGGAGCTTCTTCACAACGACGGGCGCACGGCTGTTGATGTCGGACTAAAATATGTAAATAATGATGCATGCTATCCTTCGCTCATGGTAATAGGCCAGATAATGGATGCCTTGCTTTCAGGCAAGCATGACTTAAACCATACCGCCATTCTGATGACACAGACAGGCGGTGGCTGCAGGGCGACAAACTATGTAGGATTCATAAGACGAGCTCTGGCCAAGGCAGGAATGGAACAGATTCCAGTTGTATCACTTAACCTCGCAGGACTTGAGACCAACCCAGGCTTTAAGATTACTCTTGACCTGGCAAGAAGAGCCATTTATGGTGCTCTCTTTGGCGACCTGTTCATGCGATGTCTTTACAGAATGCGTCCCTACGAGGCAGTTCCGGGTTCAGCCAATGAACTTCATGAAAAGCTCGAGAAGGAATGTGTGGCATTTGTCACAAGTGCCCTTCCGACATTTGCAGGATATGCTGGATTATGCAGAAAAATTGTAAGGGAGTTTGATAAGCTTCCCATAACAGATGAAGTCAAGCCACGAGTTGGCATAGTCGGTGAGATTCTTGTCAAATTCATGCCGGCGGCCAACAACTATCTTGTTGACCTGCTTGAAGCCGAGGGGGCCGAGGCCGTAGTACCTGACCTTGCTGACTTCCTGCTCTACTGCTTCTACAACCAGATATACAAGGCTGATTATCTCGGCACCTCAGTATGTACCAAGAGAAAGGCCAAGCTCGGCATCTGGGCCGTTGAGCGTTTCCGCGCCCCTGGCGCCAAAGCTCTTGCCAGCAGCAAGCATTTCTCAGCCCCTGCCAACATCTATGATACGGCTAAGGCTGCTTCTGAAATCGTCTCTCTCGGAAACCAGACAGGAGAAGGATGGTTCCTCACTGGCGAGATGCTTGAACTGATACACTCAGGAGCCCCAAATATCGTCTGTGTACAGCCCTTCGGCTGTCTGCCTAACCATGTAGTTGGAAAGGGCGTAATTAAGGCCCTAAGAAACAGATATCCCGATTCCAACATCGTGGCTATCGACTACGACCCTGGTGCTTCCGAGGTCAACCAGCTGAACAGAATAAAGCTTATGCTTTCAAGCGCTTACAAGAAGCTTAAGTAGATTCAGCATCTATTTACAATTTGATACAGACAATATTTAGAGACTGCCGCATCATATTTTGCGCAGTCTCTTGTTTTTGGTCCGATAAAATATGGACACACTGTTCAGTGTTCCAGCGTCTGAATCACTTGCAGATTCAGGCAAAGTATATGCTACGAACGAGAACGGCGCCAACTCACATCCATGTTCGATTGGCGCCTGCATCATGCATCCATGCATGATGCTCTCTGTTTCCATATCTGAATCTGAGTGATTCATGACGCTTCCACATTCACACTATAGTCCATTTTTTATCGGCCCAATGACTATCCACCCTAAATCAAAAACGATGCAGAAACTCTAATCATGAGTGAATCAAAATGAAGAATAGACAAAATAACCTATTATTAGCGAAAATAAGATAGAAATTGTGCGGCAAGGATACATTGGTACATGCGAATGCAAAGGAACCTCTAATCATCCGAATTCAGTCAACAAATAGAGAACGCCGCGCATGGACGCGCGGCGTAGGTGCCAACTGAGCCCGGATGGCGAATTGGCACCGATCTCGTTCGCATGAATGTTATATCTCTGAATTCGATGATGATTAAGGTTCCGCAGCACTGAACATGTCCAAGTATCCCTGCCGCACAAATAGTCATCACTTTTTCCACGATGGCATTTTAATGTTCTCTGTTGTTACAATAATATTGATTGCTGCAAATATATTCAGCGGTTAATTACAGCTTAAGCCCAGCAAGCAGTGCGCCAAGTGAAGTACTAAGTCCTTCTGTCTCAGGGAGTTCAATTGCCTCTTCCTGAATCTCAACAGCAGCCACTTCCTCAAGAGCCTTCTTAGAGAGAGAAATCTTGCCATCCTTTATCGCGGTAACCTTAACCTTGATGGTCTCGCCTTCCTTAAGTACTGCGCCGGGATGCTTGATTCTCTTCTCGCAGATCTGAGACACATGAAGAAGACCAGAAAGTCCATTTGAAAGTCTTACAAAAGCACCATATGGCTGAAGACTCTCCACAACACCCTCTGTCACAAGTCCAACCTCAACATTAGAAACCATTTTCTTTTTCTCTTCTGCTGCCTTCTCACGAAGAATGTCCTTCGCAGACATGACAAGCTTATTCTTCTCCTGGTCAACAGTGATTACTCTCACCATAATCTTCTTGTTTCTATACTCTTCCAGCGCCTCCTCCTCAACATATGAGAGAGACAGCTGAGAAGCAGGAATAAAGCCTCTTATACCTTCAAGGAATGCGACAACACCGCTCTTAACGACATCTGTAATCTTGACCTCAACGTCTGTCTTCTCATCAAGAAGTGTCTGAAGCTTATCCCATGCAAGTACAGCATTGGCTTCCTTCTTCGAAAGCTGGATTCGTCCTCTTCCGTCATCACGTCTGACCACAGTAGCAGAAATCTCATCACCAATCTTAATCTCATCCATTGCTGTCACAGACGGATCAGATGAGTAATCCTCTGCCTTAATGACACCCTCAGCATAATACTGAAGGTCAATAATAATTTCCTCTTCATTAACGTCGATAACTGTTCCAGTGAGAATATCTCCCTCAGATATCTTTCTCATGGAGTTCTCAAGCTCTGCTGCATAATCCTCCATGGACTCTGCTGGCTCTGCAGGAGCCTCTACAGGCGCTTCTACAGGTGCCTCCTGAGTTTCAACCTTAACCTCATCAACAATAACCTTCTCTTCCATACTACCTCACATTTCTCTGCGCTTTTTCAGAGAAGTGTGAGACGAAAAATTTGTGAATCGCAGTGAAACAAATTTCTCGCATGAGAAAAAGTGCATAGCACTTTTTTCACACTCCCCTCCAAAAATAATATTAGATATATTGCCACCTAAGCAGCTGCACTATCTATAATTTTACCATCACGATACTCTCATGTAAACGAAAAAAGGACTCTCTCTTTCGAGAAAGTCCTTCATCAAAGGCATTTCAAAGATTAATCAACTGCGATAATCTCTTTCTTGTTATAAGTACCGCAAGCCTTGCATACGCGGTGAGGAGCCATCAGGGCACCACACTTAGGGCACTTTACAAGAGCAGCTACTGACATCTTCCAATTAGCTCTTCTCTGATTTCTTCTTCCCTTTGAAGATTTATTCTTAGGACAAATAGACATGTGTTACACCTCCTTATCACTTACTATTATTGAACACATCTAAGATGGCTGCCATCCTGGGGTCTGGAACGAATGTATCACATCCGCACTCGCCCTCATTCAGATTCGATCCGCATTTCATGCAAATTCCTTTGCACTCTTCCTTGCAGAGAATCTTCATCGGCCATCTCATCAGGATTTCTTTGTATAAAAGTTCGTCAGCGTCAAGCTCTGCACCTGTCTCCTCCACATCAATCTCTTCTATAAAATCAACTGATACGGGGACTGTGACTTCCGTAAGACATCTATCACAAGGTGCTGTGGCCTCAAGCGAAAAAGAACCTTCAACATGAACCTTGCCCTTCTCAGGACAGCTCAAATTAAAAACTGCTTCCTCTTTACTCTTAATTGGAAACGTCTCACCGCTTATCACAACCGCATCTGGTTCATAAGCGACAGATTTCTTTTCGTTTTTTCCTTCAGCCTGACTAATCTCTGACAGATGGATGAGCATACTTCACTCCTCAAAACATTCACACTCAAAAGATTATAATGGCATAACTAGTGTTTGTCAATGCCTTTTTATACAAGCTGTGCCTGTACTGCTGTTAATGCAACAACTCCGACAATATCATCAGCCGAACATCCTCTTGAAAGGTCATTCACAGGCTTTGAGATACCCTGAAGCATCGGACCATAGGCATCTGCCTTGGCAAGTCTCTGTACGAGCTTGTAGGAGATATTACCGCTGTCAAGGTTAGGGAAAATAAGAATATTAGCCTTACCAGCAATCTCGCATCCGGGAGCCTTTGACTTCGCTACCGAAGGAACAATAGCTGCATCAGTCTGGAGTTCTCCGTCAAGTGCAAGATTCGGATACTGCTCATGTGCAATCTTAACAGCATTGACAACCTTGTCGACAAGCGCATGCTTAGCTGAACCCATTGTCGAATGTGAAAGCATCGCTATAATTGGCTTAGCTCCTACAAGAGCTCTGAACGACTTAGCTGAGGAATCTGCAATAGCCGCAAGCTCTTCTGATGTAGGATCCTGATTGAGACCACAGTCTGCAAAGAGGAAGGTTCCATTCTCTCCGAAATTACAGTTGGGCACATCCATAATAAAGAATGCAGACACAAGCTTTGTTCCCTCTGCCGTCTTAAGAATCTGAAGCGCAGGCCTTAACGTATCAGCTGTCGCATGGCAGGCACCTGCTACCATACCGTCGGCATCGTTTGCCTTAACCATGACAATTCCAAAAGTAAGATAATCATTGAGAAGAAGTTCTCTTGCCTTCTCAGGTGTCATGCCCTTATTTTTTCTCGTCTCATAGAGAAGAGTTGCGTACTCATCAAATCTCTCAAACTTTGTAGGATCAATAATTTTGATGCCCGGAAGCTCAATCTCAAGCCATCTGGCACCATCCATAATCTTTTCCTCATTACCAATCATGATAATATTGGCAATTCTCTCCTCAAGTATCTTAGCCGCCGCAATAAGAGTTCTTCTGTCATTCGACTCTGGAAGGACAATCGTCTTCTTATCGCTCTTTGCTCTTTCTTTAATTCCGTCTATAAACGCCATATTCTCTGCCTCCAATAATATTTTTGAAAAAAATCACTAACGCACGTCAGTACTGCGAACAATATAGCTGGTACAGCCAAAACTATTTTTGTAAACCTTCTGCCATACAGCCCAAATATACTCCTGCGAGATATAACTCCTGTCAACAGTCTTCATATCCTGTATCCCTGATATCTCTAGATACAGCTGTTTAGCAAAAGCATTTTCAAACCTGATTTTACGTTTCCCTGACATACCTTCATCCTTAAACACAATATTGAAATAAGTATACTATTTGAATAATTTCATTTCAAGTGCTACCATAACTGTACGTGAATATAATCATGGCAATTGTTAATTTTACATGTATATCTTTCCAAAAGTATTTGAGGTAAATAATGAAGGTAGTTGCAATAGTTGCAGAATTTAATCCACTGCACAACGGGCATAAGTTTTTAATAGATCATGCAAAAAATATTATGCAGGCAGACTATGTCATTATTATTATGTCCGGAGATTATGTTCAGCGCGGCGCTCCTGCAATGTTTGACAAGCATACTCGGGCAAAAATGGCACTTCTTTCAGGTGCGGACCTCGTCCTGGAGCTTCCTGTACACTATTCCACAGCCAGTGCTGAGTACTTTGCAGCCTCAGCAGTAGCCATGGCGGATAAGCTGGGCATTGTTACCCATCTTCTCTTTGGTAGCGAGTGCGGCAGTACAGACACTCTTGCGCAGATAGCTGATGTCCTAATAAGCGAGCCAGATGGCTTCTCTGATGTACTTCGTGAGAACCTTAAGAAGGGATTAAATTATCCATCCTCACGGCAGCTTGCATTAAATATGTATTTCAATGAAAGACCTGAAATATCCCTCGCAGCTGAGAATCCAAATAACATCCTGGGAGTGGAATACATTAAGGCATTAAAATCAAGACACAGTACAATTATTCCCATGACAGTATTAAGACACGGCAAAGGATACCACAGTAATGAAATCACCTGCGATTCACCTGATGGCGCCTATGGGGCTGCATCTGATTTTGCCTCTGCCCAATCAATCAGAAGGGCAATATGCGAGGGTAATTCAATATCATTTATAAAATCCCAAATGCCTGATTCTGCATTTGAAGTATTAGGCGATTCCCTTGTCAGAGGAAGGCTTCCGATTACATCAAACAGCTTCTCTCTGCTCCTTAACAGCAAGCTTATTGAGAATTCAGAAGCCGGATTTGAAGAATATGCTGATGTAAGCAGCGAACTGTCTGACAGAGTACAGAATCAGATCAGGTTCTTTTCAGACTTTGAAGGATTCTGCGAAACACTTAAGACAAAGAATATGACGCACGCCAGAATAAGCCGTGCGCTTTTACACATCCTTCTATCACTTAAAAAAGCCGACTTTGAGACTTTTGTAGCCAATGACTACCTTGGATATACATCGGTTCTTGGATTTAGGAAATGCTCTGAACGGATATTTTCAGAAATTAAAACGCAGTCAAAAATAACACTGCTGTCAAAGAACGCCGGAGCAGAAAATCTTTTGTCAGATATCGATTTAATCCTGTTCAAACAGAACATTGCTGCAACGCAGCTCTACGAGGCTGTTCTCCATGCCACGCATGAATGTCCTGCAAAAAATATTTACCAGACATCTCCGGTCATAGTCTGACCTTCGAAACATGTGCCACCAGGCGCACCATATAAAAGGGCGTACCACCAAAAGGGCCATCGCAGTTACCTGCGACGGCCCTTCCTTAATTATCTAAGTATCTATTATCTAAATCTAGAGATTAGTCAACGTTGATTGCCTTACCCTCTGCAAGAGCTGCTCTTCTAGCTGCCCAACGATTAGCTGCTTCCTGAAGCTGTGCTGCCTGGAATGCTGCGATTGAAGTATCAGCTGCCTGTGCTGCCTGGAATGC
>DCHL01000089.1 GCA_002317595.1 Lachnospiraceae bacterium UBA1753
GGTATGGGAGATGATGGATAACATATTGTCTATCGATACAGAGGACCGAAATGGTCCTCTTTTTTGGGGAGTGTGGTTGGGAAATGTGGCCGTTCTTCTTGTATGAAAATCGGCTAAATGATATAATGAAGAGGCGTTTAAGCAATCGTCCGATCTATCCTGGATGGTGTGGGAATTGAAAATGAATTTGAGGGTCGCAAAGAGACAAAAAACACAGAGGTTAACATAAGTCTTTAACAAACTGTGAACAACGACACTTTTGCTCAAAAAATGCCGACTTTGTAGAATTCTTGTCAATCACCTGCAAAAATGAGCTCGCGAAGCCCCATAAATAAAGGGCTCCCAGAGAGCGGGGTAGAAATGGATTAGCCCGAAACAGGGCATTGAAACATACCCCTGCAAGAGTCGCTGCATGGCGTGAAACTCTGTAGAAATGGATTAGCCCGAAACATGGCAAAAAAAGAAATCAGCCGTTAATATGTGGCTGATTTCTTTTTTTCTGATGAGCCAAGCATATACAGATGCCTGCATAATAGCATTTGATTTGGTGAACAAAAATCACTAAGACGAACGAAGTGGAATCGAAGTGATACCACGGGGATACCGGGGAGGAGTTGGGAACTCCCTTCTCACACCCACTTCTTATACTCCATTATCGTCTGTGCGGTCTTCTCGATGGTTGAAGGATTAGGAGTACCGATAGCGAGGAACCTGAGAATCTGATCGTAGCTGTACTCTCCGCGGAGGAGTTCAGCCCTACAGGTGTATCTGAGGATCATGCTTGTGGTGAGCATGTCATGATCGATTTCCTTGAGCTTGAAGCGAAGGACCCGGGTCGTGAGGACACGGTTAGCCTCGAAGAATCGATAGAGGTCGCCCAGGGTCTCGATGCCAAGCCAGTTGAGGTCGGGCAGGTATCTGTCGGTGGGCGATGGAATGTAATCAACAGAGAGCTCGTTCGTGACGGACTCAATATATGCGAGAAAGCTCTTGCTGTTCTCGGTGAATTCCCGGAGCGTAACCTGATCGAGTGGCAGATTGTCTGCTTTATCTGCAGCAATCATCTGCTTGATTTCGCTTTCGTATTCGCTGGTCTTATGCTTGAGACCGACAAACTGGTTGTCTGCTATTTCAAGGAGGCCGGCAATTCTTGAAAACTCGCGTCTGATGGGGTGGGGAATTGCAAACTCACTCTTGTAACCAAGGTCATGCTCAATCTCTGCCCAGGCGTGCTGCAGCACCGTTCTGATCTGAATCTCAAACCTTATTTTTGTCAGTTTCTCATCATAGCTGCCGTCATTCTTCAGTGAGCAGATGTAATGAAGCGACAGGTAGCCAAACTGATTGGGGTTGAGGCTGGCGCGCTTATCCACGGAATTTGCCTCATCGAGGTCAAAGTATTCCTGTATCACATTTCCAATCTCATCTACGGTATCAGAAAAATAGCAGATTATCCTTGCACCACACAGATCTGTCAGGTCATATATACTGGCATACTTTCCGCTTTTTTTCTCGAGCTTATTTGAAAGACTAAGCGGAGTCTTAACCCTGTGGGCAATCTCCATCACAAAGAAATTGTGGGACTTCACCATGGCGTTAAGCTTCTCTCCAATTATCTGGTCGAGCAACTCGTAGGTCTCGTGCTCCTGCTTAAAGGTCCTGAGTATATTTTTTTCCGTAGATTCTTTCATGATTGCCGTCCTCTAGCTCATATTTCCTCTATACTAATACCGTTATTTTAGAGTAAAATATTCCTGATGTCTACAAGCCAGAGAATGGAACACACATATGTTATAGGAGAACACAACATGATCTACAACGACTTTCAGAACCTGAAAATATCGGCCCTCGGCATGGGCAATATGAGACTTCCGGTAATCGAGGGCAAGGATGGCGCCATCGACATGGCGGCTACTGGCGAGATGATCGACTACTGCATGAAGGCAGGGATTAATTACTACGATACCGCTTATGGTTATCACGCGGGACAGTCGGAGCCGGCACTCGGAGAGCTGTTGAAAAAATATGACAGGGACAGTTTCTTCCTGGCTTCGAAGTTCCCCGGATACGATCTAAATAACATGCCTAAGGTGCGCGAGATATTCGAGGAGCAGCTTGTGAGATGCCAGGTCGAGTACTTCGATTTTTATCTTTTTCACAATGTGTGCGAGATGAATATTGATGCTTATCTGGATCCTAAGTTTGGGATATATGATTATCTTATCGAGCAGAAGAGAAACGGTCGCATTAAGCATCTCGGATTCTCGGCTCACGGCGATATAGACTGTATGACAAGATTTCTTGAGGCGTACGGTAAGGATATGGAGTTTGCCCAGATTGAGCTCAACTATCTGGATTATGAGTTCCAGAATGCGAAGGGCAAGTGCGAACTTCTACGGGAATGGAATATTCCTATCTGGGTTATGGAGCCTGTGCGCGGTGGCCAGCTTGCCACTCTTGCTCCTGCGCATGAGGCAAGGCTCAAGGCTCTTCGCCCTGATGAGGGAGTTCCTGCCTGGGCCTTCAGGTTCCTTCAGTCAATTCCCGATGTGGTAGTTACGCTGTCTGGCATGTCCAATATGCAGCAGCTTGCCGATAATATTGCGACCTATGAGGAGAGTAGACCCCTTAATGATGAGGAGATGCAGGCTGTCCTTTCTATGGCTGACGATATGGTGAGCAGGACAACGGTTCCCTGCACCGGCTGCCGTTACTGTGTGACCCACTGCCCCAAGAAGCTTAATATTCCATTCTTGCTTAAGCTTTACAACGAAGCCTCAGTGGCTGGGTCGGGCATGTTCATTGCGCCCATGGGTCTTTCGTCCATCGATGCTGATAAGCAACCGGAGTGCTGCGTGGCCTGCCACAGCTGCGAGAAGGTGTGTCCACAGGTAATCAAGATTCCCGATGCCTTGAGTGATTTTGCCAAGAAGATGGGAAGATGCTAAAGGGAAGCTTTAGTAAGAGTTGAAAATAAGAAATACCATCTTTAATGTGAAAGCAAGAATGACGGACAGATTCTTATTCGTATAGGCGATTATGATATGCAAATGTTACAGAGGAACAGGTAAAGAAATATTATAAATAACGTAAAAAAAGTAATCCCACCTTATCATGTTTGAAATCTTGATAGGGTGGGATTTGTTTTGAGTATGTACAATGCTATTTAAGAATCCTAGAACACTCCAACTGACTTAAAGAACAGTACGAGGAGCAGCACAGGTGCCACGAACTTGATCATGACAGTGTACATAGCTTTACGGCCGAAGGTGTGGTTGGTTTTTTCAATCTCATCGACAATTGTCTGAGGACCAGCAACCCATCCGATGAGGATACAGGTTGAGATGGCTACGATGGGCATCATCAGGTTGTTGCTGATGTAGTCCATGATATCGAGGACCTGGGCAACCGAACCAGTGGGAAGCGTAAGCTCGAAGTACCACTTGTTGTAGCCGAGGCATACCACGATACCGAGGATGAAGGTGATGATTACTTCTGCTATTGTAGCTGTGGCTCTTGACATCTTGAACTCATCCATGAATGAGGATACAACTGCCTCGAGGATTGAGATTGCACTTGTGAGCGCTGCGAAGAGAACCATGGCAAAGAACAATGTTCCAATGAATCCACCAATCTTACCCATTGAAAGGAATACCTTGGGAAGGGATACGAACATGAGTCCAGGACCAGAAGCTGACATACCTTCCCTTCCCATGAAAGTATAAACTGCAGGGATAATCATGACGCCGGCGAGGAAAGCAACAAGTGTGTCACAGACCTCAATCTGACCAATTGACTTATTCATGTCAGCATCATCGGGCATATATGAGCCGTATGCAACCATGATACCCATGGCAACACTGAGTGAGAAGAAGAGCTGACCCATGGCATCAAGGACAACTGCGAAGAAGGACTTAACGGTCATACCTGTGAAATCAGGAATTACGTATATTGCAAGACCCTGAAGTCCTGTTCTCATGACACCGGTCTCATCTGTGTATGAGATGGTGAGACTGAAGATTGCAATTCCAAATACAAGCAGGAACAGAATGGGCATCAGAATCTTGGACATTGCTTCAATTCCCTTGTTAACACCGCGGAGGATGATAAATGCAACTGCAGCAAGGAAAATCGCCATGAGCACGATGGGCTCATACTGTGCAGTAATGAATCCACCAAAGAATCCGTCCTGAGCAGCGGCCTCTCCCTGACCTGTGACATACACAAGGAAATACTTGATTACCCATCCGCAGATTACACAGTAGTACGGCATAATGATTGCAGGAACCAGACATGCAAGCAGGCCGACGAATTTGAACTTAGAATTGATGGCACCGTATGCTGAGAGTGGTCCCAATCTTGTGAGTCTTCCGATTGCGGTCTCTGTTGAGAGGAGTGCGAATCCGAATGTGAGTGCAAGAACGATGTAGACTACGAGGAAGATTCCGCCACCGTCCTTAGCTGCAAGATACGGAAATCTCCAGATGTTACCAAGACCTACAGCAGACCCTGCCGCTGCAAGTACGAATCCAATGGATCCGGAAAATGTGTTTCTGTTATTTTTTTCCACGAGTAATACCCCCTTAAAATAGTGCTTTAAGTATAAACTACCCTTTGTATATATTGCAAACAAATATCGAATGTTATAGTATTGAAATCGTGGAAAATCGCTAAAATTGTGATGTAATTGGGAGAATAACTGAAATATTTGGCGATTTTGCAAAAATATCAGACGGAGGATAACAAAATGGCAAACAAGTACGCAGGAACACAGACAGA
>DCHL01000073.1:0-733 GCA_002317595.1 Lachnospiraceae bacterium UBA1753
CCCTGCGCACAGGCAAGAAGATGCAACTCAAGGCCAGCTACTCTACCAAATACAGCGGTGAGACAATCTCCCTCAAGGGAAAGGGTGTTACCTGGAAGCTTTTCAGATATGACACCTACAAAAATGGATATACACTTATTCAGGATACCAATTTTGCAAAGCGTTCTGACAGAATTACAAGTTCTGATATTAAAATCAGCAAGAGTGGAAAGATTTCCGTCTCCGCCGCCTGTCCTGAAGGCCTTTATCTTGCATCTGCAACTGGCAAGGACCCGCTGAAACCCACTTCATCCTTTGAGTTCAAGGTTGAGAACGCTCCTGTTCTTGCAAAGAAATTTGTGTACTTTACTAATGTTGGTAATGCTGATTTCAGTGCGGCAGTAGCTAATGCTATTCCCAATACAGGGCTCAAGGTAAAGTCCCTGGAGAATACAAATGATTACTATTTCGTTGGTCTTGAGTACACTCCTATTTCTGGCTACAACCCTCCCGCATTCCTGCTTCCTTTAAATACGGAGGGATGTACAGTTGCCTCATATAATGAAGCAAGTGATGTTGAAATAAGCGGAAAGTATTATAAGGTCTACACTGTAAAGCCTACTGCAACTGGCAACAAAACATTAAAATTCAGAGCCACAGACGGAAGCGGTAAGACCGCCAGCTTCAAGCTCAAGGTATATGCTTCTGATTCCTCTGAAGGTATTTTGCCTTCTGGATCAACCTGTGCAGAAGA
>DCHL01000073.1:767-919 GCA_002317595.1 Lachnospiraceae bacterium UBA1753
GCACCTCAGCCTATGCTGAACTGCTCTAATCCATGGGTTAAGAATTATACAAACGCAACCAGTGATATTCTCCGTTTTAACGTTTATGTAGAAACGGACTATGATACTGATAACGATGGAAAGCGCGATCTCGTGAAGGTGCTGATGCAGGT
>DCHL01000073.1:1121-4304 GCA_002317595.1 Lachnospiraceae bacterium UBA1753
GTATTGTCACTTGCGCTTACCAACGATGAAAAATATGAGAACAAGGGTACCGACTGGTATTACAATCTTAATTCCAACAATTACACCAGTACTACTACTTGGGGACAGCAGAACACGCGCGCCTTCGATTATTTTCTTGTAAGAGGATATGCTTTTGCCACTGCATCCGGCCTCGGAACTACTGGTTCGGAAGGCTTTGAAATCTGTGGTTCAGAAGTCGAAACTCTTGCACAATGCGCAGTAGTCGAATGGCTTCATGGCGATCCCAACCGCCATGCATATACGGATAAGACTCACTGCATTGAAGTATCCGCAAGTGATTTCTCAAATGGAAAAATCGCTGCAACTGGATGTTCCTACGGCGGAACAATTCCTTTCTCCATGGCGGTAACTGGAGTTGAGGGACTCGAGACAATCATACCTGAGGCAGGCATCGCCAGCTGGTATGACTACACAAATTCAGCTGGTGCCGCAAAATATAGTACATTGGAATACAGCTACTGGCTGTCGGCATATTGTGCTGGAAGAATATATGACTCCAACTGGATAAACCCTGCTACAGGACAAGTAGACGATGAAAAGCACGATATCTTTGTCAGCGAATATGTCGAGTATCTCAGAAGTTTACAAAGAAAGGAGGCTGCTCTTGGCGGACAGTACTGGATAGAAGGAAACGATTTCTATGTTGAGCGCGACGCAACAACGCGCGCTGAAAATATTAAGTGCTCAGCTCTGATAGTCCACGGAACAAATGACTTTAACGTTCCAACAAAGAATGCCATGCTGATGTACGATGCATTCACAAGTCAGGGGAGGGATGCTAGACTGCTGCTTACCCAGGATGCCCACGGCATACCAAACAGCGTCAACATCATGGGTGTTACCGGATTCCCTGGCGGCATTGTATTCGAGGAACTGGAGAACAGATGGCTTGCGCACTATCTGTACGGTATAGAGAACGGTATGCCTGATGCCCTCGCTGCTGTAACCGCTCAGAGCAATCTCAACCAGCACACGTTCTCCACGTATGACGCCTGGGATGGAACCCGCGGCACAATTTTTGAAACAGAAGACGAATCTTCAACTTCTGGCGATAATACGACCACAATCTCCATGAACTCAGTAGTCATCGACACAGGACTTGACTACTCGCTCAAGGCTCCTGTATCCGAGAATTATGTTGAGAATGAGATTCTATTTGAGAGCGACAGATCCGTATTCGAAGAAGACCTGCTTCCTGATTCTGACGAACTCATCAGTCTTCTCACTGAGGATGAGGATGCCACAGGACGAATCATAGATGGCAAAGTATTATCTCCAGCTGAATGGAATGATGCAGACTATCTTGATACATATAAGAACGGAGGTGCGATAACCTTCGATATCACGGATTCTGCGCACAGCAAAACCGGCAGACATGAAATCATCGGCACTCCGCTAATCAGCTTTAGTGCAAGTCCCAAGGCCGATTACAGTGCAAACTCAAGACTCATGCTTACGGCACTTCTCATTGACTATGTTGATGAAGGACAGTTCAGCGCCCAGATGAAGACTGACTTTAGTACGTCTGCTGGTTATGGCCCCAGCTACAGCAGGGGTGGCGGTCTCGGGGATAAGAAGTATGTAATTTTTGCAACTTCCCCCACTAGGGCCAAGGTAATTACCAAGGGCTACTGTGTACTCAACATGCCTGACGCTACCTTCAAGGGTGAA
The DNA here is from genome assembly GCA_002317595.1 of Lachnospiraceae bacterium UBA1753. Lineage (GTDB taxonomy): Bacteria > Bacillota > Clostridia > Lachnospirales > Lachnospiraceae > UBA1753. The sequence continues at coordinate 2,835 of DCHL01000073.1, forward strand.
AAGGATAACATGATAATCGATATTGAGAAGGACGCGTACTACAATTACAACATCTTCCTCAGTCCCACAGCATACACTGTTGCCGAGGGACATAAGCTTGCACTTCAGCTGATTACATATGACCCCGTGCAGGTCAACCCCAACGACTACTACATCTATGAGGAAGGAGTACGAACACGTCTCCCTATGGATTTCGGCTTTGATGTCGACATGAGTACAGTAAATATCGAAATACCTGAGAAGTAACCTGACGCGGTCTCCCTCTCCCTCGGTATGGGAGACGGGGGCCCTGTCACTACGATTAATTACAGGACACAAGAAATCCCACCGTATCAGATTAGAAATAATCGATAGGGTGGGATTTTTTGTTGATATGTTAGTTATAATACTTTTTTACCTGTTCCTCTGAACAATGTCTATATTCTTCATTTGAAATAACTTCTTTATATAATGACTGGAAATTATCGCAATGCTTTTTTAGGCTATTAACAAGAGCTTTCAGGCCCTTATCCAAGCCTCGCTCTTCCGCTGTTAGCAAAACTTCGTTTCCCATAATATTCACCAACCTTTCTCTAAATTTAACATCTTTAGTTATTTCAGAAACCACGTCTATACACAAGGTAATAATATTTTCATATTCAATCTTAGTAATTCTTGCTTTGCCATACGCATCCGTAAGATTATCATATATCGCGTCACTCATGGCAATTTGCATATCATAATCCCCAATTCGAATAAGAATCTGCCCATCGTTTTTGCTTTCACATTCCAAATGATAGTATCTATTTCCAACTTTAACTAAGGAATCAGTGATTCTCTTAATCAATACATCCTCATTTTTAGAATTTTTACCATGTTTGAATTGCTCATTAGCAGACCGTTCAATATAAGCATCCAATGGAATATCTTTTCCAAAAATCTCATTAACAAGAGGAATCATTAACCTCTTATGCCAAGCACAACCAGACAGAAATGCATTGTCAAAAATTTGATGTTGTTCTATTTTCTTCATTTGCACCCCCAAGTTTCGAGGACTCAATAATTGCTACGCAATTCTTTCGTTATAATAACGCAACTACGCTGCTAATGCTCCTGGGAGTGAACCCAGGAGCAACAAGCTATACCCCAGAACCAAAGCTCAGGGGGAATCTTGATTTATTTTATATTACAAACACATACCTATTCTCTGGTCCCCAGAAAATAACATTGTGGGAATTTATTGGCTCGCTCCTCTTTTTGAAAGCGAGCCAATACTGGCAAATCCCAAACATTATAGGCTATATCTTAATTTCGACCATCAGCCAATACCAAAGCGGTGCGATACAGAAATATTCTATTATGGCCCTATCCCAAATCTCGCTCTTAGCCGATACACACTGAATATTTCCTGTATTGGCTTCAACCCGATCTGGCCGAAGTCCCAATATCCTTAACTAAATTTCGGCATTGGCTTCTGCAGCATTCCCTTAC
>DCHL01000177.1 GCA_002317595.1 Lachnospiraceae bacterium UBA1753
AGGGATATGGAGATCCCAAGTATGTTGTAGTAGCACCTATTATCACTCTTGTTCAGAGATACGACAGTGGAGTGTATGGTGGTCCTGAAGAGAATGAGTATGACATTTCTGTGCAGTTTACAACTGTTCCTGGTGCGAAGGGCTACGACCTCTACAGACAGAGAGCAGGTCAGAAGAAATTTGTACAGATTACGGATGATAAGCTAATCTCTGAGGCGAATGGCAATATTTCAGCCGCTTCTGATTACAAGGGCAACCTTGTAAATGCGAGAGAGGGAAAGACTGTTTCACAGAATGCATATATTGACAAGGATGAATTGATTTCTCAGGGAGTCTATTACACCTACAAGATGAGAACAGCTTTCCAGGTAACGGAGGGTGATGAGCCTGAGGAGATTCTCTCAGCATTCTCAACAGTTAGAAAGGGCCGTGCAACAGAGAGAGCACCTAGAGAAGCTACGCTTAAGGTTGAGAATGGTGTATCAGTATCTCTAATTTGGGAGGATATGAAGAAGGCAGGACGTATCACGAGTGGTGACTCATATGTAATATACGGCTCCTGCAATGGTGGTAAGTTTAAGAAACTGGCTCAGGTTAAGGCCAACAGTAAGGATCTGACCCAGGTTGGTGCATATAATGGCTCTGTAGAGTATCCGGCAATGGGAACCGTTCCCTACGATGCAGTTAAGTACACTGTAAAGGGATTGCGATCAGAATCAGATTATGTGTTTAAGGTGGCTGTTATTAGTTCGGGTGTAATGGGTGCATTAAGTACTGGGTCAACACTTTCCGCATATACAGAACTTTCAAATGTTACAGGAATTGCCAAGAAGAATTCCAATTTTGACAGTGCAACGCTTACCTTTAATTATGTACCGGGTGCTCTTGGATACAGAATTTACTATACTTCAGGCATGACAGCGACTCAGGCAGCTAACACAGAAGGCTGGAACAAGGAAAGTGCTTTCGATGGATATGAGGATATCAAAAATACTCATTCTAAGAAGGGTATTGTCACATACACAAAGAAGAAACTTAAGAATAAGCACTATTATGGATTCAAGGTTGTAGCTCTTGGAAATGAGCATAAAAAGTCTCAGATTAATCCACAAACCGGTGGTGATAAGCTCGGTGACAATCTTGTCACTATTGAGACCAAGATTGCAGCTCCTACTGTGAAGGTTGAGCAGAATGGTAATAAGCTCATATTCAAGTGGAACAAGGTAAAGAAGGCTGATGGATACAAGATTGTATATCAGGTTGGTAATGAGATTCCATACACAGTTCCGGCAAAGAAGACGGAGAATAAGCCTAATCTAGTTGAGTGGGAGGTTGAGGATGTTAAGCTTGGCGTACCAGTAACCTTCACAATAACAACAGTATGTCTTGACGATGTAGATAGTGCAGAAGAAAAATACGGTAATTCAACAACTAAGGTTGCATATTTAAGACCTCAGAAGGCTTCGGTATATAAGATTTTCTATGCTGAAAATGGAGGAAGAACAATAGTTGTCAAGAGCCCTGGTAAGACATATGCAGAAAAGTATCTTGGTGAAGATACTGAGTGGGGATATAGAATCCTTCGAAAGAAGAAGGGTGATGATGACGACGAGGAGGTTGAAGCTTTTTATGCTCCAACTGGTGGCTGGGGTGGATTCAAGAAGGACTATCTTGAAATTCCAGATACAGACACAATCAGTAAAGGTAAGTCTTATGAGTACACTATATATGCTGTTGTAAGAAATAAGAATTTCCAGCAGACAATGAGTGAACCCATTAAGAGTGCTAAGAAGGAGACCGCAACCTACTGTGAGGCTAAGGAAGTAAAAGATCTGACCGTGGAGATTGGTGTTGGAGAGACTAAGGACATTACCTTTAAGTGCTCACCTTCGAACGCTACAATGACAGAGGTTGAGAATTTCTACATTGCAGAAGGAACTAAGAAGGATGACTACAAAGATGCAATGCAATTTGACGATGATGACAGCGACAAATATCAGGTTCCTGAAAAGAATTTTTCAAATAACTACATCAAGGTTACGAAGGGTTACTTCTACGCGATAAAGTATGCACGATCAATGCTTAGTACAAAACTAACGATTTCCGGAAAGAAGGTAGGAAAGACTTACATCAAGGTTGAACTTGCAAATGGTGAGGATGCGGTGGCAACAATAAAGGTAGTTGAGAAAGCTACTTCAGATGACAATGGTGGCGGTGTTGACGGTACGATTCTCGTACTCGACCCAGGCCACGGCGGAAGCGATTCCGGAACTACCTATGGAAATCTTAAGGAGAAGGAAATGAACCTCAAGATTTCTACCTACACTAAATCATACCTGACTGATAAGGGTTTCAAAATCTATATGACCAGGAGTGATGACTCAAAGGTTGAGATAGCAGACCGAGTAAGTTATGCGGCAGGCAAGAAGGCAAAGGCAATCATCAGCCAGCATATCAACTCAGGTGCGTCTAACGGTGTTGAGTGCTATTATTCAGTAGATAAAACTGGCATAAATCTTGCCAACTCAATGTGCAAGTACACCTGTAGCAAGACAGGGCTTAAAAACAGAGGAAGTAAGACAAGGAAGAGCGAGACAACGCCAGGTAAGGATTACTACGGAATTATCCGATATGCAAGAGAGCACAATATGACAGGTGTAATCATGGAGAATGGATTCATTAACGGAAGTTCTGATTACAAATATCTGAGCAACTCAAGCAATCTCAAAAAAATAGCAGAAGGAAATGCCAACGGTATTTACGCACACTATAAGTAAAATCAAGGCGCGCAGGGATTGGCTCTTTGCGCGCTTTTGTTTTCTCTTTCGATAAGTGTGTGAAAGAATGGTAGATTAGTATGAAAAAATTTTTTGAAAAAATAAAGCAGCTTGACCGAAGAGCAGCCGTTGCGATGATTTTGGGAATTGTTGCAATGGTAATTATTGTAGGTTTTGCAGCAATAAGGATATCGAAAAGGGCTACCGAGACAGCACCTGGTAAAGAAGAAGCTAACAAGGAGCTTGATGAAGCAGTTGCAGCCGGGGATGAACTTCCACCGCAGGAGATTAATTTCTCTGATGAGGATCTGTCAGAGGCTCTGAGCGATGATGTGACAGACGTCGTTCTTTCGCTGGATGATGCAAAAAATATTGTGGCTGACCTCCTGACTGGCACAGGCTGCACATACTCGTGCTACTCCTATGTGGCGAAGGATGTGGACGATGATATTTATTATCTTTTCTATGTGAGCAAGAAGGGGAAGAAATACAATGAACTGCTGGCAATCCACGCAGAGTCCGGATATCCATTCACCTTTGATGAGGGTGCAGGTGAGATTCTTCCCTACAGTTCGTTTCCCGAGTACAATCCAGGAATGGATGAGAACATCGTGTGGTCTGGAAAGTATATGAATAAGGATGAGTATGAGCTGATTATCGAGGAGGAAGACCCAGGCAGCTTTGCTTTCACAGTTGTCAGAGGTGACACGAAGCTTGGAAGCGGATACGCGAGCGAGCAGTCACATGTGAAGGCTACGGGAACTGCGGACGATGAGAACCTGACATTCATGCTTGATGCAGAGAAGATAACAATTCTATCAGACCAGAAAATTTCTCTATATGCGGGGGTATATAACAGAGAGAAATAATAGAGGACAGATAGACTCTGTTGCCAGAATTTTGGCAATAATCGGGGGAAGGAAGCATTATGGCTCGTGAGATGACAAAGGAAGAAAGAATCAGAGCAAGGAAGCGTGCGAAGAGAAGGGCGCAGATTAGAAGGAAGAGACGGTTCTACCTGCTTTTATTTGTGCTGTTTTTGGCGCTGATAATTTTTTTCGTGGTAAAAAATAGAAAAACCAAGGATACTACATCAGAGGCTGCTTCTGAGGGCATGCCTACTGCAGGTGCAGCTATGGGTGAAAGCAGGGCAGTTTATGGTGATGGTGACATGACTGAAAATCAGACTGAGGCTCCAGCTGTTAATTTGTCTGGAACTACTGGAAGCTATGCAGGAGCTACCGATATCATGAGTGCAATTGATACCACAAAGGGACTGGATGTCACAAATGGTAAGGCGGCTGTGGATCTGACCCAGGCTGGTAATTCGATGGGACAGATCAATGCAGCTAAAAGTGCGATGGAGACGACTAGCTTTTTTACTGGAACTAACCAGTCAGTTAATACATATTTTCAGGCATATGGAGCAGGAAGCTGGCATGGAATAAAGGATGTATCTGACAATATATGCGTATTTTACGAGGGTGTTCATGTAGAGCAGGAGTCATATACCGACGACGATGGAAATGAGAAGATTGATAACATCGATGTGCCATTCAAGATTGTGTTCATGGTATATGAGGATGGAAGCTTTGTTGTGACAGAAGCAAGCGAGAACGGCAAGAATGTCGATGATATTGAAGCTTATCTTAAGAAAATAGTCGGATAGTGTGAACGCAGTTAAGCTGAAAAGCACCCTGCGTTAGAGATACGAAGCGAAGCGGATTGCGAATGTC
>DCHL01000056.1:0-1801 GCA_002317595.1 Lachnospiraceae bacterium UBA1753
GACGTAAGCGTCATATGGGTATCCGCCCCACAGTTCGTGGTTCTGTAATGAACCCCAACGACCATCCACATGGTGGTGGAGAGGGACGCGCACCTATCGGACGTCCCGGCCCTTGTACACCTTGGGGCAAGCCTGCTCTTGGTCTTAAGACCAGAAAGAAGAAGAAGGCTTCCAACAAGCTGATTGTAAGAAGACGCGATGGCAGATCCATTAAATAAGGAGGAATCATAATGGCTAGATCATTAAAAAAAGGACCTTTTGCAGATGCTCACCTTCTTAAGAAGGTTGATGCTATGAACGCAGCAGGTGATAAGCAGGTTATCAAGACATGGTCACGTCGCTCTACGATTTTCCCGTCCTTCGTTGGACACACAATCGCAGTACACGACGGAAGAAAGCATGTACCTGTATATGTAACTGAAGATATGGTTGGACATAAGCTCGGTGAGTTCGTTGCTACCAGAACCTACAAGGGTCACGGCAAGGACGAGAAGAAGTCCAAGGTTAAATAATCGGAAGGAGGTTTTGACCAATGGCAAAAGGACACAGATCGCAAATCAAACGTGAAAGAAATGCTAATAAGGATACGAGACCTTCAGCTAAGTTATCTTACGCTAGGATCTCTACCACAAAGGCAGCTTTCGTATTAGATGCTATCAGAGGCAAGGATGTTGAGTCAGCACTTGCAATTCTGAACTACAACCCCAGATATGCTTCAGCAGTTATCAAGAAGCTTCTTGAGTCAGCAATCGCAAACGCAGAGAACAACAACGGCATGAACCGTGACACTCTCTATGTTGCAGAGTGCTATGCAAACAAGGGACCCACAATGAAGAGGATTCGCCCTCGTGCTCAGGGTCGTGCATACAGAATCGAGAAGAGAATGAGCCACATCACTGTTGTGCTCGATGAGAGATAGAAAGGAGTCATCTAATGGGACAGAAAGTTAATCCTCACGGACTTAGAGTCGGTGTTATTAAGGATTGGGATTCCAAGTGGTATGCAGATGGTGAGTTTGCAGACTACCTGGTTGAAGATTACAACATCAGAACCTTCTTAAAGAAGAAGCTTTTCAGCGCAGGTATCTCAAAGATCGAGATCGAGCGTGCTTCTGACAGAGTAAAGATCACAATCTTTACAGCAAAGCCCGGTATGGTAATCGGACCTAAGGGTGAGTCAATCGAGAAGACAAAGAAGGAGCTCGGTGCTTACACAGACAAGAAGCTTGTAGTTGATATCAAGGAGATCAAGAGACCTGACCGTGATGCACAGCTTGTAGCTGAGAGCATTGCACAGCAGCTTGAGAACCGTGTATCTTTCCGCCGTGCTATGAAGTCTACAATGGGTAGATCAATGAAGGCAGGCGCTAAGGGTATCAAGACTCAGGTTTCTGGACGTCTTGGTGGTGCTGATATGGCACGTACAGAGACATACAGCGATGGAACTATCCCGCTTCAGACACTCAGAGCTGACATTGATTTCGGCTTTGCAGAGGCTGACACCACATACGGTAAGGTTGGTGTTAAGGCGTGGATCTACAAGGGAGAAGTACTTCCTGCAAAGAAAGATGAAGCTAAGGCAGCTTCTAAGGAAGGGAGCGATAAATAATGTTAATGCCAAAGAGAGTAAAGCGCCGTAAGCAGTTCCGCGGAACTATGGCCGGTAAAGCTTTAAGAGGAAATACAATTACTTATGGTGAGTACGGTATTATTGCTACTGAACCCTGCTGGATCAGATCGAACCAGATAGAGGCAGCCCGTATCGCAATCACACGTTACGTAAAGCGTGGTGGTAAGGTTTG
>DCHL01000056.1:1846-17090 GCA_002317595.1 Lachnospiraceae bacterium UBA1753
AGCCTGTTACAGCAAAGCCTGCTGAGACCCGAATGGGTTCAGGAAAGGGCTCTCTGGAGTATTGGGTAGCAGTTGTTAAGCCTGGTCGTGTACTTTTTGAGATCGCAGGAGTTGATGAGGAGGCGGCAAGAGAGGCTCTCCGTCTTGCAACTCATAAGCTTCCCTGCAAGTGCAAGATTGTTTCCAAGGCAGACTTAGAAGGCGGTGTTGCAGAATGAAGACAAAGAATTACGTTAATGAATTAAAGAACAAGTCAGTTGCAGAACTTCAGGAAGAGCTTGTAGCTGCTAAGAAAGAACTTTTCAATCTGAGATTCCAGAACGCAACTAACCAGCTGGATAACACAAGCAGAATCAAAGAGGTGAGAAAGAACATCGCCCGTATTCAGACAGTTATCACAGCACAGGCTGAGAATTAATTGGAACTCTAGAAAGGAGTAAGGTCGTGGAAAGAAATCTTAGAAAAACGCGTACCGGTAAGGTAGTCAGCGATAAGATGGATAAGACAATCACAGTTGCAATCGTTGACAACGTAAAGCATCCTCTTTACGGCAAGATCGTTAAGAAGACATACAAGCTTAAGGCTCATGATGAGAATAACGAGTGCAAGATCGGTGATACAGTAAAGGTTATGGAGACTCGCCCTCTGTCAAAGGATAAGAGATGGAGACTGGTTGAGATCATCGAGAGAGCTAAATAATCTGGTTGAAAGGAGATTAAGCGCATGATTCAGCAGGAAAGTAGATTAAGGGTTGCTGATAACACAGGTGCAAAAGAGATCCTTTGCATCAGAGTTATGGGTGGATCTACAAGAAGATATGCAAACATTGGTGATATAATCACAGCTACCGTTAAAGATGCAACACCAGGCGGTGTTGTTAAGAAGGGTGATGTAGTTAAGGCCGTTGTTGTTCGTACCGTTAAGGGCGCACGTCGTAAGGACGGTTCATACATCAAGTTTGACGAGAATGCAGCAGTTATCATCAAGGACGATAAGACACCCAGAGGAACACGTATTTTTGGACCCGTGGCAAGAGAGCTCAGAGAGAAGCAGTTCATGAAGATCGTTTCTCTTGCTCCCGAAGTATTATAGGAGGTGTCACCATGGCAATGTTAAAGATTAAAAAGGGTGATACCGTTCAGGTTATCGCCGGCAAGGACACAGGAAAGTCCGGTAAGGTCATCCGTGTTGATGTTAAGGCTAAGAAGGTTCTTGTTGAGGGTATCAACATGATGACTAAGCACACAAAGCCTTCAGCAGCAAATCAGAACGGTGGAATCGTTCATCAGGAGGCACTCATCGACATTTCAAACGTTATGCTTGTAGTTGATGGAAAGCCCACCAGAGTTGGTTTCGAGGTTAGAGACGGCAAGAAGGTTCGTATCGCTAAGAAGACCGGCGCTGTTATCGATTAATCTTGAGAGAGGAGGAAAATAAGTTGAGTAGACTTAAGGATTTATACAAGGACGAGATCGTAGACGCTATGATCAAGAAGTTCGGTTATAAGAATATCATGGAAGTTCCTAAGCTCGATAAGATCGTTGTTAACATGGGCGTCGGCGAGGCTAAGGAGAACGCAAAGGCTCTTGAGGGAGCAGTAGCTGACATGGAGCTCATCACAGGCCAGAAGGTTGTTACAACTAAGGCAAGAAACTCTGTTGCTAACTTCAAGATCAGAGAGGGTATGGCAATCGGTTGTAAGACAACACTCCGTGGCGACAAGATGTATGAGTTCGCAGATCGTCTCATCAATCTTGCACTTCCCCGAGTACGTGACTTCAGAGGCGTTAATCCTAACGCATTCGACGGAAGAGGAAACTATGCACTTGGTATCAAGGAGCAGCTCATCTTCCCTGAGGTTGAGTACGATAAGGTAGATAAGGTTCGCGGAATGGACATTATCTTTGTTACTACAGCTAAGACAGACGAGGAAGCAAGAGAGCTTCTCAGACTGTTCAACATGCCGTTCGCTAAGTAATAGGAGGAAAAGAGATTCATGGCTAAAACATCTATGAAAATCAAGCAGCAGCGCAAGGCTAAGTTCTCCACACAGGAGTACACACGCTGCAGAATTTGTGGTCGTCCGCATGCATATCTGAGAAAGTACGGAATTTGCAGAGTATGCTTCCGTGAACTGGCATACAAGGGACAGATCCCGGGTGTTAAGAAGGCATCCTGGTAAGCATTAAGTCATAAGGAGGAAAAAGAAATGACAATGAGCGATCCTATTGCAGATATGCTTACAAGAATTCGTAATGCGAATACTGCAAAGCACGATACAGTAGATATTCCTTCCTCTAAGATGAAGGTTGCAATTGCAGACATTCTCTTAAAAGAAGGCTACATCAGAAAATATGAGCTTGTTGACAATGGTAACTTCAAGAACATCCATATCACACTGAAGTACAATAACAACAAGACAGAGAAGATCATTTCCGGCATCAAGAGAATCTCAAAGCCCGGTCTGCGTGTTTACGCTGGCAAGGACGAGCTTCCCAAGGTTCTTGGCGGACTTGGTATTGCAATTATTTCTACCAACAGCGGTGTAATCACTGATAAGGAAGCTCGCGAGCTTAAGGTTGGCGGAGAAGTACTTGCTTACGTTTGGTAATAGTTAACTGATTTAATTACAGGAGGTGCGGGCATGTCACGAATTGGAAAAATGCCTATCGCAATACCTGCAGGAGTAACTGTAGATGTTGCAGAAAATAACGTAGTGACCGTAAAGGGTCCCAAGGGAGAGCTTAAGAGAACATTCGCTCCCGAGATGGAAATCAAAGTAGATGGTGCTGTTGTAACAGTATCAAGACCCAACGATTTAAAGAGAAGCAAGTCTCTTCATGGACTTAGCAGAACTCTTCTTAACAACATGGTTATCGGTGTAACAGAGGGTTATACAAAGACTCTTGAGGTTAACGGTGTTGGTTACAGAGCTTCTAAGTCTGGTAAGGAGCTTACTCTGAACTTAGGTTATTCACATCCTGTTGTTATGACTGATCCTGAAGGTCTTGAGTCTAAGGTAGACGGTAACAAGATCATCATCAGTGGTATCGACAAGGAGCGTATCGGTCAGTATGCAGCTGAGATCCGTGAGAAGAGAAAGCCTGAGCCTTATAAGGGCAAGGGAATCAAGTACGCGGATGAAGTTATCCGCCGCAAGGTTGGTAAGACCGGTAAGAAATAATAAAGGAGGATGTGAACAATGGTTAGCAAAAAGTCAAGAACCGAAGTTCGTGAGAACAAGCATAGAAAATTACGCAACCGTATCAGTGGCACAGCTGAGAAGCCCCGTCTTTCAGTTTTCCGTAGCAACACACATATGTATGTTCAGATCATTGATGATGTTGCAGGAAACACTCTTGTATCTGCTTCAACACTTGAGAAGAGTGTTAAGGCTGAGCTTGAGAAGACAAACAATGTTGAGGCAGCAGCTTACCTTGGAACTGTAATCGGAAAGAGAGCAGTTGAGAAGGGCATTAAGACAGTTGTTTTCGACAGAGGTGGTTTCATTTATCAGGGAAAGATCCAGGCACTTGCTGATGCAGCAAGAGAAGCAGGACTTGAGTTCTAGGAGGAAATAAAAGCATGAGAAAAGAAATTATCGATGTAAACAGCCTGGAACTTACAGATAAGGTTGTTACTATCAAGCGAGTTACAAAGACCGTTAAGGGTGGACGTAACATGAGATTCACTGCTCTTGTAGTAGTTGGAGATCAGAACGGACACGTTGGTGTTGGCCTTGGTAAGGCAGTTGAAATCCCTGAGGCAATCCGCAAGGGCAAGGAAGATGCTATGAAGCATATCGTTAGTGTTGCTCTTGATGAGAATGGCTCAATCACACATGACTTCATTGGTAAGTTTGGCGGAGCATCAGTTCTCGTTAAGCGTGCTGCAGAAGGTACTGGTGTTATCGCTGGTGGTCCTGCACGTAACGTATGTGAGCTTGCAGGCATCAGAAACATCCGTACAAAGTCTCTTGGTTCAAACAACAAGCAGAACGTTGTACTTGCAACAATCAATGCTCTGTCTGCACTGAAGACTCCGGAAGAGGTTGCTGCAACACCGCGGCAAGTCTGTAGAGGAGGTTACAAATGGCTAATAAGTTAAAGATTACACTTGTAAAGTCCACAATCGGCGCGATCCCTAAGCATAAGGCTACCGTTGCTGCTCTTGGACTTAAGAAACTGAACAAGACAGTTGAGCTTCCCGATAACGCTGCAACACGCGGCATGATTCAGCAGGTGAAGCACCTGGTAAAGGTTGAGGAAGTCTAAGGAGGTGCCATGATGGATTTAGCAAACTTAAGCCCTGCTGAGGGTTCAAAGCACAGCAATAATTTTAGACGCGGTCGTGGCCATGGTTCAGGAAACGGCAAGACTGCAGGTAAGGGACATAAGGGTCAGAAGGCTCGTTCTGGAGCACCTAGAATCGGATTCGAAGGTGGACAGATGCCCCTTTACAGAAGACTCCCTAAGAGAGGCTTCAAGAACAGAAATAGCAAGGAAATCGTTGCACTTAAGCTCGATGTACTTAACGCATTTGAGGATGGCGCTGTAGTAACAGTTGATTCACTTCTCGAGGCTGGTATCATCAAGGAAGTACGCGACGGCGTTAAGATCCTCGGAAATGGAGAATTAACCAAGAAGCTGACAGTTCAGATGAACGCATTCAGCGAGACTGCTAAAGAGAAGATCGAGGCAGCCGGTGGGAAAGCTGAGGTGATCTAATGCTCCAGACTTTGCGCAACGCATTTAAGGTCAAGGACATAAGGAACAAGTTAATATTCACAATGCTGATGCTGGTTGTAATCAGACTCGGCTGTGAATTACCGGTTCCCGGCGTAGACAGAACATACTTTGCAAGATGGTTTGCAAACCTTCAGGGTGATGCATTTGATTTCTTCGATGCATTTACTGGTGGATCATTCTCAAATATGTCACTGTTTGCACTTAATATTACACCCTACATTACATCTTCAATCATCATTCAGCTTCTGACAATTGCAATTCCGAAGCTTGAAGAGATGCAGAAGGATGGTGAGGAAGGCCGCAAGAAGCTGGCTTCAATCACCAGATACGTAACAGTAGCATTATCACTTATCGAGTCAGCAGCCATGGCTATCGGTTTCGGTAGCCAGGGCCTTCTTGAGGAGTACAATGCACTTAACGTCATCACAGTAATCGCTGCTCTTACAGCTGGTTCTGCATTCCTTATGTGGATTGGCGAGCAGATTACAGAGTATGGTGTTGGAAATGGTATTTCCATTGTCCTGACAATCAACATTATATCTCGTGTTCCTCAGGATCTTATGTCACTGTACGAGATGTTCATTAATGATAAGCCGATTGCAATCGCAGTTCTTGCAGCTGCAATCATCATAGCTATCATTCTTGGAACAGTAATTCTTACAGTTCTCCTCTGCGATGCAGAGCGTAGAATTCCTGTACAGTATTCTAAGAAAATGCAGGGCCGCAAGATGGTAGGTGGACAGTCCACTTACATTCCTTTAAAGGTTAATACTGCAGGCGTTATTCCGATCATCTTTGCATCGAGCCTTATGCAGTTCCCTATTGTTATCTGCCAGCTCCTTGGAGTAAGCGGAGGAACAAGTATCTGGGGTAAGATTTTAAGAGGCCTTAATTCAGGAAACTGGTGTAAGCCACAGGCTCCTGGATATTCAGTTGGATTACTGGTATATATTGTGCTTGTTATTTTCTTCGCATATTTCTATACCTCAATCACATTCAACCCTCTTGAGATTGCTGACAACATGAAGAAGTCAGGTGGCTTCATTCCTGGTATTCGTCCTGGAAAGCCCACCAGTGAGTATCTCACAAACATGCTCAATTACGTAATTTTCATTGGCGCATGCGGACTGACTCTTGTAGCAGTTATCCCCATTTTCTTCAATGGTGTGTTTGGTGCAGATGTTTCCTTCGGAGGCACTTCACTTATCATTATTGTAGGAGTTATCCTTGAGACAGTTAAGCAGATCGAATCACAGATGATCGTTCGCTACTACAAGGGATTCTTAAATTCATAAGAAAACGGCTAAAGGGCAATTGTGTGCTTGCATTACAATTGCCTTTTTTACCTAAATTGGAAAGGTGAATATTATGAAGCTTATTATGTTAGGCGCACCTGGTGCCGGCAAGGGCACACAGGCAAAGATGATAGCAGAGAAGTACTCTATTCCCCATGTTTCAACGGGTGATATTTTTAGAGCCAACATCAAGAATGGTACAGAGCTTGGAATTGAGGCAAAGAAGTACATGGATCAGGGACAGCTTGTTCCCGATGAGCTTACTGTAAAGATTCTCCTCGACAGAGTTGCTCAGGAAGACTGCAAGAACGGATACGTTCTTGATGGTTTCCCCAGGACAATTCCTCAGGCAGAAGTTCTTGACAATGCACTTACAGAGCTTGGCGACAAGGTTGATTTCGCTATCAACGTTGACGTTCCCGATGAGAACATCATCGGCAGAATGGGCGGAAGAAGAGCCTGTGTAAAGTGTGGAGCTACATACCATGTTGTTTACAATGCTCCTAAGACTGAGGGTGTATGTGATGCATGTGGAGATAAGCTTATTCTCCGTGCTGATGATGAACCCGAGACAGTTAAGAAGCGCCTTAATGTATATCACGAGCAGACACAACCCCTCATTGAGTATTACGGAAATAAGGGAATCCTTAAGGAAGTTGACGGAACTGTTGACATGAAGGATGTGTTCGCTGCAATCTGCGATATCTTAGGATAATCATGGCTATTATAATTAAGAATGCCGAAGAAATTGAATTGATGCGGGAGGCCGGCCGAATACTGGCAAAGGTTCACGAAGAACTTGGAAACCAGGTTCATGCAGGGATGTCAACAAAGGATGTCGACAGAATCTGCGAGGAACTGATAAGGTCTTATGGATGTGAACCATCGTTTCTTGGATATGAAGGATATCCCGCATCAGTATGTGTCTCTGTAAATGAAGAGGTTGTACATGGAATACCGTCAGACAAGAGAATTCTTAAGGAAGGTGACATTGTAAGTCTCGACACAGGAGTCATCTATATGGGATACCAGTCAGATGCGGCAAGGACACATATTCTCGGAGAAGTACCTGAATCAGTAAAGAAGCTTGTAAGGATTACAGAAGAGAGTTTCTTTGAGGGGATTAAGTATGCTAAGGCAGGAAATCATCTGTATGATATTTCAGCTGCAATAGATTCTTATATTAAGCCCCATGGTTTCGGAATAGTCAGACAGCTGACCGGCCACGGAATTGGAAAGGACATGCACGAAGATCCATACATTCCGAATTACAGAAAACTCACAAGGGGACCGAAGCTTGAGGCGGGCATGACACTTGCGATTGAGCCGATGGTTAATCTGGGCACCTGGAAGGTTGACTGGATGGATGATGGCTGGACGGTAGTTACAGCAGATAGAAAGTATTCTGCTCATTATGAGAATACAGTTCTTGTAACTGATGGAGAACCTGAGATATTATCTCTTATATCAGGAGACAAATGATATGAAGGGTGAATTCGCAATATCAAAGGCCGGACATGATAAAGGCAAGGTATATGTGATAGTAGCAGAGGATGGGGATTTCGTTCTTCTTGCAAATGGAGAAGAGCGGACAATCGAGAATCCGAAGCGCAAGAGACTTAAGCACATACAGCCGGTTCACAAAATCAGGCCTGAAGAGACAGGTACAGACGAAAAGATTAAGAGAGCCATAAAGCTCTATGTTCAGAGAAACGAAGGCAAATTAATGGAGGAATAATATGTCAAAAGCAGATGTCATTGAGATTGAAGGCACTGTAGTTGAGAAGTTACCGAACGCAATGTTCCAGGTAGAGCTGGAGAACGGACATCAGGTTCTTGCACACATAAGCGGAAAGCTTCGCATGAACTTTATCAGAATCCTTCCCGGCGATAAGGTTACACTCGAGATGTCACCCTATGATCTCTCAAAGGGAAGAATCATCTGGAGAGACAAATAAGACAATTGGTCCTGAATATAATTTGGGGCTTTTGTTGGAAATTGACACTTGCACTGTGTGAATTTCTATGATACTATTAACATCGGTCTGTTTCTAAGGGCGTATTTTGCGCTCTTTTATGCATGTGCATAATTAGGACAGGTCAGTAGCGTGACGACGACTGGTTTTAAGAAGGAGGATTGTCATGAAAGTAAGATCTTCAGTAAAGCCAATCTGTGAGAAGTGCAAGGTTATCAAGAGAAAAGGTCGTATTATGATCATCTGTGAGAACCCTAAGCATAAGCAGAGACAGGGCTGAGAAGCGAAAATTTAGGAAAAGGAGGAAAGTACTCACATGGCTCGTATTTCTGGTGTAGATTTACCAAGAGACAAGCGTGTTGAAATAGGTCTTACCTATATCTATGGAATCGGTGTAACAAGTTCAAACCGTATTCTTGCAGAGGCAAAGGTAGATCCTAACACACGTGTAAGAGATCTGACAGACGAAGAAGTTGATAGAATCCGTGCCGTAATCGATGAGACCCAGACAGTAGAGGGTGATCTTCGTCGTGAAATCGCGATGAACATCAAGAGATTACAGGAAATCGGCTGCTATCGCGGTATCCGTCACAGGAAGGGCCTTCCCGTTCGTGGTCAGAAGACAAAGACCAACGCAAGAACGAGAAAGGGACCTAAGAGAACAGTAGCAAATAAGAAGAAGTAGTTCATTTCACTAAATGACAATGAGAAAGTAGGTTAGTTTTATTATGGCTAAAAAGGTTGCTAAGAAAGTAACAAAGAAGCGCGTAAAGAAAAACGTTGAACGCGGACAGGCACATATCCAGTCATCTTTCAATAACACTATCGTTACTCTGACTGATGCAGAAGGAAATGCTCTTAGCTGGGCAAGTGCCGGTGGTCTTGGTTTTAGAGGTTCAAGGAAATCTACTCCATATGCAGCACAGATGGCAGCAGAGACTGCAACAAAGGCAGCTCTTATCCATGGATTAAAGTATGTGGAAGTATTCGTAAAGGGACCCGGATCAGGACGTGAGGCTGCAATCAGAGCACTTGCAGCAACAGGACTTGAGGTTGTTTCCATTACTGATGTTACACCCGTACCTCACAATGGATGCCGTCCACCCAAACGTAGGAGAGTTTAATCTGAAGAGCACTATTGCTTGTAAACTACTAGGTACAGAGAGTTTTCTGACCATATTTTTCCCCAGAGGAATTATGATGAGAGGATCGCTGCTCTGCACTATTTTGTAACAATTAACAGTTTAGGAGGTAAAGACAAATGGCAGTGAATAGAACGCCTGTTCTTAAGAGATGCAGATCACTTGGTCTTGATCCTATCTTTTTAGGAATCAACAAGAAATCCAACAGAAATCTTAAGAGAGCTAATAGAAAAGTTAGTGAGTACGGCCTTCAGCTTCGCGAGAAGCAGAAAGCTAAGTTCGTCTATGGTGTCCTCGAGAAGCCTTTCAGAAATTACTATGAGAAGGCTGATGCCCAGAAGGGTATGACTGGTGAGAACCTTATGATTCTCCTTGAGAGAAGACTCGATAACATCATCTTCCGTCTTGGATTCGCAAGAACCCGTAAGGAAGCTAGACAGATCGTTGATCACAAGCATGTACTTGTTAATGGCAAGTGCGTAAATATCCCTTCATACCTTATCAAGGTTGGCGATGTAGTCGAAATCCGTGAGAAGAGCAAGGGATCACAGAGATACAAGGATATTCTCGAGGTTGCAGGAGACAGACTCGTTCCCGCATGGCTTGAGGCAGATCAGGAGAATCTCAAGGGTACTATCCTTAAGTTCCCCTCACGTGAGGAGATTGATACACCTGTAAACGAGATGCTTATCGTCGAGTTGTATTCTAAGTAATTTTTAATACTCGTTTGTATTAAAGTAATTATTGATACTTGTTTGTACAAAAAAAGGAGGTACGTATCAGTGTTTGATTTTGAAAAGCCAAACATCGAGATTACTGATTTATCGGAAGATAAGAAGTATGGAAAATTTGTAGTAGAGCCCCTTGAGCGTGGATATGGTATCACTCTCGGAAATTCTCTCAGAAGAATCATGCTTTCTTCTCTGCCCGGCACAGCAGTTAGCCAGGTTAAAATCGAAGGCGTACTTCACGAGTTCAGTTCCATTCCCGGCGTAAAAGAGGATGTTACTGAGATCATTATGAACATCAAGCATCTGGCTATTAAGAATAACAGCACAGACAATGAAGTTAAGACAGCCTATATTGAGGTTGAGGGCGACAAGATTGTTACAGCTGCTGATATTCAGACAGATTCAGACATCGAGATTATGAATCCCGACCTTGTTATCGCAACACTTAACGGTGGAAAGGACAGCAGACTCAACATTGAGCTTACTATCACTAACGGCCGTGGTTATGTTGGCGCTGACAAGAATAAGAGTGATGATCTTCCCATCGGTGTTATCGCCGTTGACTCTATCTACACACCCGTTGAGCGTGTAAATATGTCTGTGGAGAACACCCGTGTTGGTCAGATTACTGATTTCGATAAGCTGACACTTGATGTGCACACGAATGGTACACTCGCACCCGAAGAGGCTGTATCTCTCGCTGCAAAGGTACTTAGCGAGCATCTTGCTCTCTTTGTAAACCTTTCAGAGGCAGCACAGAAGGTTGAGGTTATTGTTGAGCCCGCAGGAAGCGAGAAGGGCAAGATTCTTGACATGAGTATTGATGAGCTGGAGCTTTCGGTTCGTTCATACAACTGTCTGAAGAGAGCCGGAATCAACACTGTACAGGAGCTCACAAGTAAGACTTCAGAAGATATGATGAAGGTTCGTAATTTGGGCCGTAAGTCATTAGAGGAAGTACTTGGTAAGCTCAAGGAGCTTGGCCTTGAACTGAACTCTGGTGATGAAGCGTAATTAGTTAATTTTAGGGGCGAGCAGGGTAAGACCAAAGAGTTCCTGCGTGTCCGTCCTAAATGGTTTAGGGTTTGGTTCGTAAGTCCGATGAGCGGAGCCGGATACCTCATTTAATAAGGAGAATTATTATGGCAATGTATAGAAAGCTCGGAAGAACATCTTCTCAGAGAAAGGCACTTCTTAGAAACCAGGTAACAGCACTTATCAACAATGGTAAGATTGTTACAACTGAGGCTAAGGCTAAGGAAGTTCGCAAGATTGCAGAGGGAATCATCGCTCTTGCAATTCGTGAGAGAGATAATTTTGAGAAGGTTACCGTTGATGCTAAGGTTCCTGAGAAGGACAAGGACGGTAAGAGAGTAAAGGATGAGAACGGCAAGACAAAGTATGTTGTAGTTCAGAAGGAGATCAAGAAGGATCTTCCCTCAAGACTTCATGCTCGTCGTCAGATGCTTAAGGTTCTCTACCCTGTAAAGGAAGTACCCGCTGAGGGCGCTGGCCGTAAGAGAAATACAAAGGAAGTTGATCTTGTTGCAAAGCTTTTCGATGAGATCGGACCTAAGTATGCAGACCGTAAGGGTGGCTACACAAGAATCGTTAAGATCGGACCTAGAAAGGGCGATGCAGCGATGGAAGTAGTACTTGAGCTGGTTTAATCAGAATTATTTGATTTTTGGAGACCGTCACACAGTTGTGTGGCGGTCTTTTTAATGGTGCACCTGGGTAAGTAACAACAAAAGAGATTGAAAAAAGCACATCATAAATGTATTATGATATAGTGCGAATTGTAAACCATAATAATAATGTGGTTCACCATATAGGATGAGTAAATATGGGAATAATAGAGACTGAAAACCTCGTATTTGAATATATTGAAAGAGATGAAGAAGGAAATCCAATTGGCGTGAAGCGTGCAGTGGATAATGTCAGCATTGATGTGAAGCGTGGCGACTTCGTTGCGATTCTTGGGCATAATGGATCTGGTAAGTCAACGCTGGCAAAGCACTTGAACGCACTTTTGTATCCTACTGAAGGAAAAGTACTGGTCGATGGCATGGATACCAACGACGAGAAATATACCTGGCCGGTGAGACAGACTGCGGGAATGGTATTCCAGAATCCTGACAACCAGATTATTGGAAGTATCGTTGAAGAGGATGTCGGATTCGGACCTGAGAATATGGGTATTCCGACCGCTGAAATATGGGAGCGTGTGAAGGAAAGTCTGACTATCGTAGGAATGAAGGAGTACAGGAAGCACTCTCCAAATAAGCTGTCCGGTGGCCAGAAGCAAAGGGTTGCCATAGCGGGCGTCGTTGCGATGCATCCTAAATGCATCATCATGGATGAGCCGACTGCGATGCTTGACCCTAACGGCCGCAAAGAAGTAATCAGGGCAGCAAGAGCCCTTAACGATGTGGAGCAGGTAACGATTGTCCTTATTACGCATTACATGGAAGAAGTGATTTATGCTGACAAGGTTATCGTAATGGATGGCGGCAAGGTGGTAATGCAGGGTACCCCCAAGGATATTTTTTCACAGGTTGAGAAACTAAAGGAACTCAGGCTTGACGTGCCTCAGGTCACATTGCTTGCATATGAGCTTAGGAAAGCCGGTGTTGACATCCCTCTCGGAATACTGACAACAGAGGAATTGGTTGCAGCCCTGTGGAGGGCGTAGAATAATCAGGGAGCTAATGACGTATGTCTTTGATTCTGAATCATGTAAATTATGTATATAGTGCAGATACGACCTATGAGATAAAGGCGCTTGACGATGTCTGTCTGGAGATTGGAAACGGTGAATTCATCGGACTGATTGGGCATACTGGTTCTGGAAAGTCCACTCTTGTACAGCATATGAACGGACTGCTCAAGGCGACGAGTGGACAGATATTGTACAATGGTGAGGATATTTACGATAAGGATTACAGCCTGAAATTGCTAAGGCAGAAGGTCGGCCTTGTATTTCAGTATCCTGAGCATCAGCTGTTTGAGACGGATGTAATATCTGACGTAATGTTCGGTCCGAAGAACCTGAAGCTTTCAAAGATTGAGGTTGAAAAGAGAGCGTGTGACGCTCTGACAATGGTAGGCTTCCCTGAGGAGATGTGGAACCGTTCGCTCTTTGAACTCTCGGGCGGTCAGAAGAGGCGTGTGGCGATTGCAGGCGTACTCGCAATGAAGCCAGAGATGCTGATTCTTGACGAGCCGACAGCGGGCCTTGATCCCAAGGGAAGGGAAGAGATTCTGACACTTATCAGAGGGCTTCAGAAGGAGCAGGGAATCACGATCGTTCTCGTCTCCCACAGTATGGAGGATGTGGCCAACTATGTCGACAGGATTGTCGTTATGGATCATGGACGTGTGATGATGAACGATGTGCCGAGAGAAGTGTTCAGGCACTACGAAGAACTTGAGAAAATGGGACTTGCGGCACCGCAGGTTACTTACATCATGCAGGCCCTCAGAATGAAGGGCCTTGATGTGGATATTGATGCAACAACTATTCCCGAGGCGAGAGAGCAGATACTCCTTGCACTTGGAAGGGATTGGAGAGAGGAATAATTCCTCGCTGGAAATATGATAAAAGATATTACATTAGGACAATATTATGAGACGGACTCTGTGATTCACAGGCTCGATCCAAGAACAAAGCTTATTGCAACCGTGGTGTATGTTATTTCGCTGTTTATTTTTGACAACATAGCATCATTCCTGGTTGCGACAGCATTTCTTATTGCGGTAATCAGGCTGTCAAGAGTACCGTTTAAGTTCATTGTGAAGGGCATGAAGGGAATCCTGTTCCTGCTACTGTTCACAGTTGTCATGAACCTTTTCCTCACGACAGGCGATGTGCTTGTTAAGCTTGGAGTGTTCACGATAACAAGGCAGGGACTGAAAGCGGCTCTGCTTATGCTTGTGAGGCTCACATACCTCATTCTGGGTTCTTCGCTGATGACACTCACAACAACCCCTAACAATCTTACTGACGGGCTGGAGAAGCTTCTGAAGCATCTTGAGATTGTGAAGGTGCCGGTCCACGAGATATCGATGATGATGTCAATTGCCCTGAGGTTCATTCCGATTCTTCTCGAGGAGACGGACAAGATAATGAAGGCGCAGATGGCAAGAGGCGCTGATTTTGAGACTGGAAGCATCATTACCAGGGCAAAAAATATGGTTCCACTTCTTGTGCCCCTTTTCGTATCGGCCTTCAGGAGAGCAAATGACCTTGCAATGGCAATGGAGGCAAGATGCTATAAGGGTGGCGAGGGAAGAACCAAAATGAAACCCCTTGTATATAAGAAGAATGACTGGATATCGAAAATAATTCTGGTAGTATATCTGGCAGCTGTCATTGTGGCCGTGAGATTTGGAAGCATTTCAGTAGCTGGCTTTACATTATAAGAAAAGATATCGGATATCATATTAAGTATAGTATATGAAGAGAGTGATGTTGGTAGTTGCCTATGATGGGACGCAGTACTGTGGATGGCAGCTTCAGCCGAATGGTGTGACAATTGAAGAAAAACTCAACGAAGCACTGACAGACCTGTTGGGAGAGGAAATCCGTGTTTCTGGTGCCAGCAGGACTGATTCTGGGGTGCATGCGTATTGCAACCTTGCAGTTTTTGACACACTCGCAAGAATGCCTGGGGAAAAAATATCCTATGCACTTAATCAGAGGCTTCCTGAGGATATCAGAATCCGAAGGTCTCTAGAGGTTCCTGAGAATTTTCATCCCAGATTTGAGAAAACAGTTAAGACGTATGAGTACAGGATCTGGAACGATGAGTTTCCCCTGCCATCAAGAAGACTTTATACGCATTTCTGCTACTATAAACTCGATGTTGAGAAGATGAGACAGGCGGGTGCATATCTTGTCGGGGAACATGATTTCAAATCGTTCTGTTCGGTTGCGGCCCAGGTGGAGACGACGGTGAGGACAGTACGCGACCTGGAGGTGTTCTATGATGAATCATCGCCTGGTGGACATGAGCTTGTCATAAGAGTATCTGGAGAGGGTTTCCTCTATAATATGGTGAGAATAATTGCCGGGACCCTTATTGAAGTCGGAAGGGGCGAGATTCCCCCAGAGAGTGTTAAGGAAATGCTTGATGGATGCGACCGCCAGCTGTCAGGTCCGACTGCTCCGGCAAAGGGACTAACGCTTGTAAAATATGAGTTCGAAGAGTCCGGGGAAGTATATTAGGGAATTGTTGGAATAAAATGAATTACTAATGAATTATTAATAAATTGATTTTGGGAATCGAATGAATTAGTTATGATTTTGGGAATCGAATGAATTAGTTGTGATTTTGGTAATCGAGTGAA
>DCHL01000097.1:0-1086 GCA_002317595.1 Lachnospiraceae bacterium UBA1753
AGATATCCTTACATATTTGGCTCAATAACCACGATTTCTGTAAGTGCCATATCTGCTTCTATCAGATACCCTTACATATTTGGCTCAAAAACCACGATTTCTGTAAGTGCCATATCTGCTTCTATCAGAAATCCTTACATATTTGGCTCAAAAATCATGATTTCTGTAAGTGTCATGCAAGGATGATTTTTCGCAAAAATCATGAACAATAGTGTAAAAAGGAACTGTGATAATTATAATTCTAAACATAGGTCAGTGCAATAAAGGACTTGTCATCGACCGGGTTCTCCCATCCATCTGATTTTAGTATAAATCGTCCATATTCCTCCGTGCTCCCCTTCACTATTCTCACATGTTTCCCCGCTCCGCACATGGATGTCAGATACGTCCTGTTCCTTGACAGTCCATTCTCTGGAAATGATATTGTTCGAATTATCATATCGCTCTCAGAATTCCATTCAGTTGCATTTCCTGCTTCTACCCTCCCGTTCTTCGACCTTTCCTCTGCTTCTATCCTCCCATCTCCCAGGTGTACTGCGATGAAATTTCCACTCTCCTCATCAACTGCCAGCCCGAGCAGTGTCGAATGCATCTCTTCTATTCTCACCCCGTACTCATCGCACCTTCCATATAATTCTGTTCTCACATTCGTGATCACATTGAACTGAATCAGTTTGTCATCCATCTCCCATAATTCATCAAAGTTCTTTGAAATCAGCCGCGCCAGCACTCTCGCGGAATAATACGCCCCTTTCTCAGCAAATTCCGTCTCACCTGTTCCGTCCGCCAGCGCGATCGCTTTTACACTTCCACTCTCCTCATGACATATCGCATCCTGGCATCCAAGCCCTGCTTCCCGATTTCTGCTCCCAGTCTCTGTCATTCCAGACACGCACCACAAAATAAAACCTCCTTCACAACTTAAGAATCTTTTGGTCTCCTGGGACAAGAGTATCATCGTGGGAAATTCTATTTTTTTGCCTGATTATGTCTTGGTTGGGCTGTTTCCTTTTTGGGGGACCTTGGTGGTTTCCCTGCAGAGTATGTGCTAAGATGCAGCGCCTCCGATTCGCACATATTCCCCTA
>DCHL01000097.1:1170-10911 GCA_002317595.1 Lachnospiraceae bacterium UBA1753
TAAGCAGAAATTATGTGCTTTAGCCTCAATCGTACAATCCGCACATACCCAAAGAAACTTTCCTTATGTGCTCCGGCACAGCACCTCCGATTCGCACATAAACGCACAAAACAGAAACTGAATAATATATGTGCTTTAGCCCAAGCCACCTCATCCGCACATAACACTACCGCAGGATGCCTCGCACATAAAAAACTGCCGCAGGATGCCTCGCGTTCAACCACGAAGCATCTGCGGCAGTACAACCACTTAATTTAGAAATCCTCTCTTGCAACAACCTTATTTCTTCCAGTATTCTTCGCCCTGTACAGAGCCTCATCACATCTGGCGACATATCCCTTGTAATCACCACCCTCGTAGGAGATGACTCCAATGGAAATGGTCACAGGGCAGACACCTGTATCCAGGTGCTCTATACGGCTTCTTATTGTCTCAGCGACATTTCTTGCCCTTGCAGGTCCACAGCCAGGGAGAATCACAAGGAACTCCTCTCCACCCCATCTGATACAGTAATCGGTGGCGCGTGTACTGCTGAATACCACCTCGATAACCTGCCTGAGCACTGAGTCTCCTGCAATGTGTCCGTAAGTGTCGTTGACCTTCTTGAAATGATCTATGTCAAGAAGGAGCATTCCTGTAGGAACCGGGATGCTCTCGTTGAAATTGACAGCATTCTCGTCCGTGATGTCCTCAATGATGTATCTGTTGTAGGCACCTGTTAGCATGTCATATCTCGACATTCTCTCAAGCTTATTTACTACAACATAGTGCTCATAGTAGACACCCTGCATAAAATACTGGATTGCACAGATTGCAACAACACACGGAATCCCCAGCGACAGCATCTGGTCAAGGCTCTCGTAGTGATTAAACGAGTTGGATACCAGAATATTGCCAATGACCAGCGCATGGAATATCGTCGCCCATTTAAAGGGTGCAATGAAACCCATCGCCAGGAACATGAGGTGCATAATGATGAACCCCTCAACCGCATGACTCTTATCTGGCAGGAAATAGATTGCAGCAATCGTATTCCACATGATAGCGTGTATAACCAGGTAAGATGCAGGTACCATGATGCGGTAATCCTTGGTCCGTCCATAAAGGATAAGGTAAATAATCATCGGAACCAGTATGATGAATCGCGGAAGCATTGTCTCCCACGCAATACGCCCAAAGAGCTGGCAGTCAGACACAAAGTATGTCATACTTGCCAAGGAAGAGAAAATCACAACAGATAGTGAAAACTTCCTGTAGAATTCATATTTGGATTGATAAAATTTCTGGTCAAGTACCATATATCGCTCCTTTTTTTACAATATCGCGAATATTATACCGACAATTTGTGATAAAATGTTGTACTAAATTAAGTACAATAAAATACAAATTCAGTTTTGCTGTATTGAGGACAGGTGTACGAAATATGAATTACAAGATAAGAAAAAAGAAACAGAGGGTAGCAGAACTATATGAAGCTTCAACTTAGGATACTACGCGCAACAGAATTATGGCAGCAGACAGGTGCCTACTCCGTGAGAATTCAAGGAATGGGCAGACAGCATCACATCCCGCTTGAGCGGGAGTTTGACGAACATGACGGACCCGACACGAAATACATCGTACTGCTGGATGACGAGTACCCCATAGCCACCTGCAGGATATATGAAACAGACGAAAAGTCTGTCATGGTGGGCCGCGTGGTAGTGCTGCCCGAATACCGCGGTCAGGGGCTTGGCAAGCTGACTATTGAAGAAGCGGAGAAATGGATTAGGGAACTCGGCTACGGCAGGATTCTGCTCGAGAGCCGTATCGGCAAGGTTGCCTTCTATGAGAAAATGGGATATGTCGCCGATTACTCAAGCGAGATTCACGGCGACACCTTCGACTGCATATCAATGCAAAAGCATCTTGATTAAATTAAAGTATCTTGATTATTTTTCTATTCAAATTCAAAAATGCTTCGCATTTTTTCATTAAAGAATTGCAACTTCGTTGCGTATGCTTCGGGGAGTGAACCCCGAAGCAACAAGCTTCACCCCAGAGCTAAAGCTTAGGGGTGAAGCTTGAATTCTTTACATAATTGAAAACCGACACCATCATCCAGTCCGTGATGAGCACGAACAGTAATATAGCAAGAACACATGCTGGCACCGATTTTCCCAGCACAGGGTAAAAAATAAGGTATCCAACGTACAGGCCGGGAGCCTGGAACAAGTAGATATAGAGATTATTTTTCACAATCCACTCATTTGCCTTTGTAGCCTCAAATCTTCTGACGGCTGCAAGCTCATCAAGACCCATCGCAAGAATCACAAAGAACACAGGAATCATCACTCTCAGGACACAGGCCACGATGTAGTATTCTGCAATAAGCTGAGCTGCCAGAACACATACAGCAAGAGCGATTGCAGAAACAGAAATTTTTACCCCTGTTCCCATCTTCTCTTTCAAGTCATCAGCCACATAGAAAAATGCAGCCCCAGTAAAGTACTCCAAG
Organism: Lachnospiraceae bacterium UBA1753; assembly: GCA_002317595.1. Taxonomy (GTDB): domain Bacteria; phylum Bacillota; class Clostridia; order Lachnospirales; family Lachnospiraceae; genus UBA1753. Next base: position 3,668 of record DCHL01000097.1, read on the forward strand.
ATGTGAATGTCAATCTGACTGATCTTATAGAAATCAACACCCGCAAGACCAAAATGCGCGATGAAGAAGAATATCAGTGCAGCCACGGCGCCAAGCAGGATTCGCTCCCTAATAAGCAGCCCCCTGCACAATATCCAAATTAGAACAACCCAGAACAGCATGAGCAGAAACCAGTTCACATCTGCAAACCGGCCAAGCAGCATTGCCTTGTAGCCATCGATGAGAGATGTCCCCTTGTCACGCCCGAAAACGGGAATGTCGAGGAGTGTGTAGAGCGGAACCACCCACAGCGCACCGTAGACAAAGCAGGGGACAAGTAGCCTCAGCGCCCTCTTTTTAATCAGTTCCACCGTGCCATATTTTTTCCTCTGAAGCGAAAGTTGAAACAGGAATCCCGCTGCAAACACGAAGATGGGAAGGCATGCCACGTCAAAAAAATTATAGATGAAGATTGCAACAGCGCTCTCATGGTCTGCGCGCATTGGCCAGAAAATATTGTTACCCCAGAACAGGATGCAGTGGGCAATCATGACCATGAACATGGCTACCGTTTTCATCAGGTCAATGTAATCATATTTTTTCATCAGTAGAATATCCCCTTTATCTCAATTAGCAACACACGCTGCAGGGCGCGCAAACTCAAAAAGTCGCCACGCTGAAGAAGCGCGGCGACCACAGAATTACTCAAAACACTTTCTGACAGCTGCAATAATGACAGCCTGCTCTTCGGGTGTCATCTTGTTGTCTGAAGGCAGGCAGAGTCCTCTGTCAAAGATGTCCATTCCGACATCCACCTTCTCACCAGCGATGTAGGCATTCGTCTGCGCTCTTCCATCTCCGTCTTCTGTGATGAAGGGATTGTTTCTGTAGATGGGCTGCATATGCATGGGCTTCCAGATTGGACGTCCTTCTGCGTTCACAGCAGCGATTGCCTCAAGAATCTCTGTCGGGCAGCTCTTGCCAGGCTCAGAGATATACAGTGCCTCAGTCTCAGAGCGGACCTGCCTGCACATACCCTCTGCATCAATAATCATGCATGACAGCCAGTAATTGGGAACAGCCACGCCCTCATTAAGTGGATTCATGGTGACAGGCAGACCCTTGAAGCCTTCCTTGTAGCGCTCATAAATCGCCTTCTTCTGGGCGATGTGCTCCTCAAGGTGAGGATACTGACCTCTCACAACACCTGCGATAACATTGCTCATGCGGTAGTTGTAGCCAAGCTCCTCATGCTGATACCAGGGAGCTGCCTCGCGGGCCTGAGTAGACCACTTTCTGACCTTCTCAGCTTGCGCCTTATCGTTAGTCAGGAGCATTCCGCCCGCTGAACCGGTAATAATCTTGTTTCCATTGAAGCTGATGATGCCGACATCGCCAAAGCTTCCTGTCTGCTGCCCCTTGTAGGTTGCGCCCAGGGACTCTGCAGCATCCTCAACGATCACTGCGCCGTGCTTATCACACACAGCCCTGATCTCATCAATCTTGCCAGGAGTACCATAGAGATGTGCAACAACTACTACCTTGACATCGGGATATATCTCAAATGCCTTCTCAAGAGCAACCGGGTCCATATTCCAGGTGTCATATTCTGTATCGATGAATACGGGAATTCCTCCCTCGTATACTACAGGGTTTACCGTCGCGTCAAAGGTCACATCAGAGCAGAATACATAGTCTCCTCTCTTTACGCCAGCGAGCTTGACAGCCATATGAAGGGCTGCAGTTCCTGATGCAAGAGCCACGGAATACTTGCATCCGATCTTCTCACATGTGATGCGCTCAACCTCGTTAAGGTTCTTGCCTATTGTTGACATCCAGTTTGTATCATAGGCCTCTTTAATATACTCAAGCTCCTCACCATGCATTGTAGGTGATGAAAGCCATACTTTATTCTCAAGTCTCATATTCTCAAGTCTTTTTATATCCATGTCATTCACCTTCTTTCAATGAATACCCTGCTTTGTCCAATGCAGTTCTTACTGCTGTCCGTCAGCAGCCTGTCTCTCTTCAGGCGTCATGTATGTGGGAACGAGCTCCTTGATCCATTCCCGGACATCAGCCGCCTCATCCTTCGACTCTTCCTTGAGGCGCTCAAGCTTCTCAAAGAATTCCTTCTCGTCAAACTCAATAGGTCTGCCGATATGGATGAGCTTGTTGGCCGTATCTCTCATACCCTCTTCCTCCATAAGGAGCTCCTCGTAGAGCTTCTCACCGGGGCGAAGGCCTGTAAACTTAATCTCAATATCCTCACCAGGCACGTAACCCGAAAGTCTGATAAGGTTCTTGGCAAGGTCCAGAATCTTAACAGGGTCTCCCATGTCGAGAATGAAGATCTCACCGCCCCTTGCATAGGCGCCAGCCTGAAGTACCAGCGACACTGCCTCGGGAATAGTCATGAAGTATCTGATGATATCGGGGTGCGTGACAGTTACGGGTCCACCCGCTTCAATCTGCTTCTTGAACAGAGGAATTACCGAGCCGTTCGAGCCGAGTACATTTCCGAATCTAACGGCGACAAACTCAGTGTCACTCTTATCGTTGTACGCCTGGATGATCATCTCACAGATACGCTTTGTGGCTCCCATGATGTTGGTGGGATTAACCGCCTTGTCAGTGGAGATCATTACGAACTTCTTGACTCCATTTGCGGCTGCAGCCTGGGCAGTCTTCCAGGTACCCATGACATTGTTCTTGATGGCCTCATTTGGCGAATCCTCCATAAGGGGCACATGCTTGTGAGCTGCCGCATGATATACGATATCAGGCTTATACTTGGAAAAAATATCCTCCATACGCTTTGTGTTACGCACAGAAGCGATGAGTACCACCAGGTTGAGCTCAGGGTGCTTAAGCTTTAATTCCTGCTGAATATCGTAAGCGCAGTTCTCGTAGATATCCACTACGATGAGCTGCTTGGGATTCTTGGTTGCAATCTGTCGGCAGAGCTCTGAACCGATAGAACCGCCGCCGCCTGTGATAAGAACAACCTTTCCATTCACGTAGTTCATGATTGAATCAAGGTCTACCTGGATGGGATCCCTTCCAAGAAGGTCCACAACGCTGACCTTGCGAAGCTGCGATACATTGACCTCTCCGTTAACCAGCTGATAGATTCCGGGAAGAGTCTTCAGCTCGCACTTTGTCTCCTTGCAGATATCAAGGATTTCCTTCTGCTCCTTCTTAGACAGCGAAGGAAGTGCGATGATGATCTCATCAATATCATACTGTGCGGCATACTCGATGATGTCATTCCTATTGCCCACAACCTTCACTCCGTGGATATAGTTGCCAATCTTCTTGGGGTCATCATCGATAACGCACATCACGTTCTTCTTGATGTACTTGCTTGTATTCATCTCACGAATAAGCGAGTTGCCGGCTTCTCCGGCTCCAATTACCATGACATTCCTGTTCACGGCCTTCTGTGTGCGCTTCTCGACCCAGGTCCTGAAGAGCCTGTAGGCAAATCTACTGGTGATCACAAGAAGAAGCAGACACATTCCGTACAGGAAATAGAAGCTTCGCGGCATCCTGTAATTCAGCAGGTGCATTCCGATGGCCTGGACTACAGCAGAAATCACACAGGCCTCAACCGTGCTTGCCATCTCCGTAGTACCCGCATACGACCACAGACTGGTATACAGGTGAAACAGGTAAAAAATAAAAATTGTAAGTACGATGTTAATCGGCAGATAACGCCAGATCATTTCAATCCAGAGCTTGTTGGTGATAGCCTGATAGCTCAGATCAAAACGCATAAGCAGTCCCAGCGCTGAGGCTGCGGCAATTGCAAATATATCATATAGAATCAGGCCCGTCCTTCTAATGAACAGTGCTCTGTTTTTAACCAATTTCTTCATGTCTGTTCCATTCTTCAAAAACTTCTGTGATGCACTTCATCAAACAGATATTATAACATCAAATGAAAGATAATACCATAAGTAGTGCCATGAAGAAGAGAAATATCACATATTTAGTGTTTATTCTCAATTTTTTCCCCGCTGCACCATCCAATTAGCACCACTGTTACTAATAGATACGGAGAATTGATAAAGAAATTTTCGAAAAACGATGTAAAAAGTATGGCAAATACTCCTGATGCGGCAATTCTCCCACTGATTCCCACCGCCGAAAGGCCACTGAGGCGCTTCAGCATAAGAAAAAGCAGCGCAGCAAACACAAGCACTCCATGTACCACGAGGATGTCAAGCATTCCATTATGTACCTCAAAAATGAAGAAGCTCTTTATCTGATATGAAGATCCGATTCCTGTCAGCGGCTGCTTAAGGAGTGCTCTCAAGAGTTCTCCCCAGATATCCTGCCTTCCCGACAGAATGTCCTTGTACAGAATCACAAGGTTGAGCCCCAGTCTGTCCATGGCGATGTACAGCAGGGTAAAAAATATGCTTCCCACAGTTGCGGCAAGGGCAAGGAGAAATCTCAGGACCTTCCTCTCCAAAATCGCGGATATGCACAGGAACAGGATTCCAAAGATGAGCATTCCCGCCAGCACGCACCTGGCGTGATAGAGCATGCACAGAAGCGTTGCCGTGATGTACGCGATTATCTGGATGAAACCCAGCATATCCCTGTTGAAGGAATCCTTGAGTCCCTCAAGCAAAAGCAGTGTGAGGATGCAGGTTATCATGAAAATCATTCCGACCATGTTGAAGTTGTAGTACCAGCGCACCGTGCAGTACCACCACAGCAGGAAAGCAGAGCCAAGAGCCCCGAAGTATATTTTTTCCCTCTGTGACAGCTTAACATCGCCGGCAACGTACATTGCCATCAGCACGTCTGCCGCAGTCAGGAAGGCACCCTTGTTGGAGCCGATTAAAAAGAGGTTTATAAGGGCAATCACGCTGCCCGCTGCCATCACAAGAAATTCACGGTCCGAAACCGCTGTCCTAAGCAGGGATTTCAGAGTCCCAGCAAAGCCCGCCGCCCTGCTATCCTCGTTTTCAGAAGCCTCCGTCCATATTTTTTCCAGGACAAAGAGAGCAAGCAGGAAGAAGCTCACAAGTGATGTGTATCTCGCAGCAACCTCATTGACTGACTGCACGAGAAAGCACCCCAGGAATTCAAGGGTGAGAACCGCAAGCAGTATTCTGTTTTTAAAATGCGTTAAGACACTTATCATGTTATGTGTTATTATCTCCCTGTGAGGTATTATTTATGAAAATATACGTTATTTTTACCGGTGGCACAATAGGGAGCCGAAGCGAGAGTGGTATCATCTCGAGCGGCCAGGCGCCCTACGCCCTTATTGAAAAATATATATCGGACAATTCTGATAGGGAGCTTCCCGAATTCGAGACCTTAGAACCCTACAGGATTCTCAGCGAGAACTTAAGCGCCCAGAATCTCTCGGCGCTCGCGAGAACTATCGCTATGGTCCTTGAAAAGGGCGACGCTGATGGAATCATCGTGACCCACGGCACTGACACCATCCAGTATTCAGCCGCAATGCTCAGCCTCGTATTCCCTATAATACGAATCCCCGTAATGCTCGTGTCAGCAGCCTACGTGCTCAGCGACATACGCACCAACGGACACGATAATTTCGCTGGAGCAGTCAGGTATATCGAAGAACGCAAGGCCCCTGGCGTCTTTGTGAGCTATCGCAACATCACGGAAGCGGCGGTGCGCTATCACAGGGGTGCCCATATGCTGATGCCCCAAACCTACTCTTCTGACATGACCAGCATCGACTTCCCAGAGGAGGTCTATACCTCCCTTGGCAAGCTTTATGACAAATGGAACCTTGACCTTCCAGAAATCGACCCGGCTCATTTCTCCCTTACGGACAACACTGAGGCAATAGTCATGCTAAGGGCATACCCCGGCATGTCCTACCCTTCCCTCATCGGAAAGAAGGCCGTAATCCTCGAAGGCTACCACAGCGGCACGCTCTGCACAAACGGTGAAAAAATAAGGCAGTTCACCTCAGAAGCCACGAAGCGGAACATCCCCGTCTTCCTCACTGGCCTCAACACGCAGGGTGCTGTCTATGAGACCGTGAACGAGTACGAGAAGCTTGGCATCCTTCCCCTTCCAGGGGAACTCCCCATCGCCCTGTACTGCAGGCTCTGGATAAAAATATCCCTGTAGCACCTGCCTCGCCGAAATCATCTGTGCAGCTTCTGCATCACATATATCATCTGCGCAGTTTCTGCATCGCATATATCATCTGTGCGGTTTCTGCATCACACATATCATCTGTGCAGCTTCTGCATCACGATTGCATAAAACCTGCGGCCATACATCACCGCTATGGCCGCAAAGCATATCACTTCCACGACATAGTAATATGGCATCTCTATCATAATCACACCCGCCTGCACAAGGAGCAGTGCGTAAGCGACAAAATCCCTCTTCCTGTTAACGTCAAGCTTCACATGACCTGCCACTGCCCTGTAGGCAAAGGCATACATGGTGAAATAGCTTATCATTGTCGCCACGCCGGCCCCCATCGGTCCGATGAGCGAGATGCCAATATAGTTGAGCACGATATTTACAAGGGCACCGATTCCAGTGGCCCTTCCCATACTCTTTCCATCCTTGTAGGCCAGACATATCGAGCCTAGAAAGCCCGTCAGTGCACCGAAGATTACTGAGATAAGGAGCGGTGGCACCATGGTCCAGGCATAATAGAAATCCTTGGCAAACAGCAGGTATGCCACTATCTGAACTACCATAATGAGCCCTGAACAGCCTACCGTCATGACTGTCTGGTATCCCATATAAACCTGCGAGAAAAACTGCGAGCTGTCCTCGTCCTCATAATTCTTGTTGGCAGATATCTGCCACGCCTGGGCAAAAATTCTCTGGAACACAAGCAGGATTGCAGGAATCTTATAGGCAACGCCGTACAGACCATTTGCCGCAGCTCCGCACATTCCGAGAACAAAATATCTGTCGAGGGCATTGTTCACCCAGCTAGAAGTCGAATACAGCAGCATTGACTTACCGTACCCTGTCATATTTTTCTCAAGGAGCTTTCGTTCTGAAACAGCGTGGTCCATATCCTGCCGCACAGCTGTTCCTTCTCGGGAAGCGTTCTGCTCATCGGTACCGCCTTCTTGCAAAGCACTATTCTTCACAGCACCAGAATCAGATTTTTTCCCCACAAGCCTGAGCGCCGTCAGCATGATAAGCGCCGCACCCAGAAAGGAAATCATCTGTGAGATTAGATATCCGTAGAGTCCTATCCGAAGCACCAGCAGTGTATACAGATTTGAAAC
>DCHL01000097.1:11070-21985 GCA_002317595.1 Lachnospiraceae bacterium UBA1753
TCGCTGTGCATCACGGCGGCAGCAATTACGCAAAGGACCAAAGCCGCCAGGTCAGCAAGCCCAAGGTACTTTAGCATGATTCTTGAGATTGCACTCCTGTCAGAATTCTTCTCAAGGCCAAACCTGAGCGCAGCCTCTCCGATGTTGATTGTAAGGAGCGGAACCAAAAGAAGGAGTGTGGCCTGCATTCCGTCTGCAATGCCATACTCCGTCGTAGTCAGAACATTTGTATAAAAGGGCACCAAAAGCATGACCAGCAGCTTTGATACAAAGTTACCGATCGTAAACAATGCCATATTTGAAAACAGATTTTTGTATCTACCTTTTTTCATCCGCAAAAATAATCAAGAGCAAAAACAGTACCACAGGCGAGTAATCCGCCCACATGAGATCCATATCGATGAAGGACTCGATGAACATTGCAAAGAGCCCGCTGGCTGCAAGAATCTTAAGATTGAACCTGCTCTTATCCTCAGAGTTAAAGCCAGCCTCGAAAACAGGCCTCATGGAAAGGAGTCTCCTTATGATGATGAACATAGCCAGCGCAAACACAATGATTCCATGGACGGCAAGGATGTCGTACATGACATTGTGGATGTTGTACTCAAAGAAGGACTCCAGCTCATAGCCCGATCCGATTCCTGTCAGCAGGTGCTGTTTCAGCATGTTCCACACTTCCATCCAGATCTGCTCTCTTCCAGAAAACAGGCTCTTGTAGAAGAAGGGCATCTTGAAGTTAACACCCGTTGACGCAAGCATCACATATGAAAAAACAAACAAAAGTGATCCAAAGGTCGAAAACAGCACCAGGAATGTATACATTCCCTTCTCCTTCCACCATTTCCTGGGAGCCAGGTAGTAGAAGAACAGAAGCAGGAACAGCGCCATGAAGGCACCGCGTGCCAGGTGCCAGAGCACCAGGTTCACCAGTCTCACCACGCAGAGCACGATGAGAAGTCCATATATCTCGCGCTTAACAGAAAGCCTCGTCAGGAATATCATTGCACACATGAATGTGAACACAGTGACGGAGGCTCCCGTGTTTGAATTGTAGGAAAATGCAAGGTCAATTGCAAACCAGATGAGGAACACAAACACGAACACTCCGCACATGAACTCCATCTGGCGGTTTGTGAACTTAATCTCCCTCGACAGGTACCACAGCAATAGGAAGTCCGCGATAATCAGGATACATCCCTTGTGGGAACCGATGATAAAGAGGTTTGCCAGTGCTATAGCGCCGCCCGCGCCCAGAGCATACATATCCCAGTCACGGCTTTTGAGCTTCCCTATCCAGTCCACATTGTTAAAAAATAAGATCACAAGTGCGAGAAACACAATCGATGTATTGTATATCTCTGTAACATGGTAGAACCAGGGAAACAGCCAGGTTCCTGCATAGAACACCATGAGAATCACGATTGCAATCCAGTTGATGATTTCCCTGCGTCTGTTGTCTTCAGTATATTCAGTTAGCTTTGGTAAATTGAGTTTAGCCATTTCTATCCGTTCTTCTTGCAGAATGCCATGAGCCTTTTTGCCACCGCATTCCAGCTATTGTATTCAAGATCAATTCCCTCAAGGAGCCTGTCGTGATTTGAAGAGATGAGCGCACACTCGATCTTCGCCGCTATCTCCTCTGGATTATCACAATCTTCAATGATATCAGAGGGCTTTAAGGTTCCCTCTTTAAATACGGAGATGGCTCCCACATTTTTTGACATAAGTACATCGCAGCCGCAGGTAAGTGCCTCCAGCGGAGCCAGTCCAAAGGTCTCAAAGCAGCTGTTCTGAATAAAGAGCTGTGACAGCTGCAGGTTCTTTTTCATGCGCTCCCCGTCCACAAGCCCAATGTTCTTCACGAAGGGGTAGGCGTTAATTGCATCACTGTCCTTACCCTCTGCCCCCGCGACGATGAGCATCAGATTTATGCCCCTGTTAATAAGGAGCTGCAGCGCCTCGCATATCTTTACAATGCGTTTTCTCGGCATTCCTCCGCCAATGGAGATTACTCTGTAGGGCATCTCCACGGAGCCGTCCGGCACCTCGCCAGTCTTTGTCAGCCGTCCGACGTTGTTAAACATCTCTGTTCCGATTCCGTTCGTGAGATGGGATATTTTTTCCGCGTGTTCAGGGTATCGCTCCTTGAGAAAGTTCTCAAACTGCTCTGACACTGCCAGGATGTAGTCAGCCCCCTCCATGGTATCACGCTCGACCTCGTTCATGCCCTCGTCAGGCACTCCGTTGATCTCGTTCTCATACTCAACGCAGCCGTGCATGATATACACTGTGGGCACGCCCTTCTTGTCTGCAATCTTAATCGCGTGGAGGTTCTGCTTTGAATGGCCGGACATCACCACAAAATCGGCGCACGGAATCTTGATATAGAGTTCAAGAAGGCGCAATACCTTGTTCCTGTATTTCTGATACAGAGTGTCATCCGGCAGCTCATTTATGAGATTCAGTGTCACGTTCGCAGGCCCCGTACCGCTATAGTAGTCGCCCACCATGAAAATCGTCATGTCAGTCCACCGTTCCCTTCCCGCCAGCGAGCAGGCCCTTATATTCCCTGGCCCCTGCAAACATCACTGAGATGGCGTGGAACATCCTATTGTCACCCCTGTAGAGCGCCCTCTTCCTCACCGCAAACTGTAGGATCAGAAGCCAGTACCACTTTCTGGTCATGGCATAGTAGTTAGCTCCCCTGTCGGTAAAAAATTTGTCCGTATAGCCGTGAAACCAGGTGGACTCGGTGTCAAGGATGTGCGCTATTTCCACCGGACAGTAGAGTACCTTCATACCCTTGCCGATTGCCTCGAAGAGAAAAATATTCTCTTCACCCATTCCATACTTAGCACCCGCACCGAACAGCTCATTCATGTAGAGATTGTTCTTTACAAGACTGCTGCGTCTGAAGGCTATCTCAGGAGAAAAAATCTTCATCGCACCTGAATACTTAAGGTCGCCCTCTGCCTCCCTGATTGGAGCCTGGCGTTCAGGACGCCTTATAAAAAAAACGATGATGTCAGCCTCGGGATGACGTGAAAAAGCACCTGTTATCAGGTCCTTCGCGTTGTCCTCATAGACCACATCATTGTCACAGAATATGCAGATATCATCATCAGCCGCATCACGATGCTCGACATCAGCCTCAGCCGCATCACGATGCTCGACATCTGTTCCCAGCCTCGCGCTCTCGCGAATTGCCTGATTGCGGCTCTTTGAAAGCCCCCGCTCAGTGGATGACAAAAAGAGCACATTTCTCCCCTTCTCATCCTCCAAAGCCTGGATTTCCTGCCTCTCATCGCGGTCACACTGATTGATGATAACCGCATCCGTCTGAATGTTCAGAATATCTATGTATTTATAGTCTGCAAGATGCATTGCAGAAACCAGTGTCTTCATAATCAGATATCTCTCTCAAAAGACTCGCCCTTATATATCAGAGCCGTCTGAACACAGCATTTATTGCATAAAAACAGAAACAGTAGCAGCTGTAGGGAAGACTGAAATGCTCCACGTTCCTGTAAAGATTCCAGATTCTCTTTATCGCCGTCAGCTTGTTAGAGGACAGCGTTCCCTCGCTTCTCCGATAGAGTGTCAGCGCATCGTCAAGTCCATAGCCAATTATTCCCGTTTTAAGAATCTGCCACCAGGTGGCTGAATCCTCCGAAGGGACATTGGGCATCTCAATCAGCGCCTTGTCCATCTTCTCAGTATCGAACATTACCGTACTGGTAAAAATTGTCGTATTCTTAACCGCCTGCCTGTAGGTTATCTCACCTGGCACCCTCACGATCTTGTCGACGCCAATACCATCTGAGGTTGCAAATTCATAGGAGGTAAATGAGAAGGCGCAGTCCTTCTTCTCCATGAACTTAAGCTGCTTCTCAAGCTTTTCCTCAAACCAGATGTCGTCTGCATCGAGAAAGGTAATGAATCTTCCCTTTGAAGCGGCAAGTCCCTTATTCCTTGCGCCCGCTGCTCCCCCTGCCTTCTTGATTGTCAGGAGAGAAATGCGCTCATCTGTCAGGAATGGCAGAATGACTCTCGCGCTCGAATCCGTCGAGCCGTCATCCACCAGAATCAGCTCCCAGTTATCGTAGGTCTGGCTCTTGATACAGGAGATAGTGTCCGATATGAATTTTTCCGCATTGTGCACTGGCACGATAATGCTAACAAGATCAGTGTACATATCTGTTCCTCGGTCTCAATTCCTCAGCCTCTGTTCCTCTGTTCCTCTGTTGCTATTCCTCGCTTTTGTCTTCCCCTGCGGTCACTGTCTCCGAAGAACCCGCAGTTACTGTCTCCGTGGTTCCCTCGGTGCTCTCCATCGTGAAGAGAATCTTGGCAGTGAGAATAATAAGCTTAAGGTCAAGCCACAGCGAGTAGCTCTCTATGTAATAGAGGTCAAGCTTAAGCTTGTCATAAGGTCTTGTATTGTACTTGCCGTAGAGCTGTGCATATCCCGTGATTCCCGCGGTTACCTTGGTCCTATATGCAAACTCAGGCATATCCTGGACATACTTTGCAATGAACTCAGGTCTCTCGGGCCTTGGTCCGACGAAGGACATATCGCCCTTAAGCACGTTGAAGAGCTGAGGAAGTTCATCAAGGCGAACCTTCCTGATAACCTTGCCCACAGGAGTGATTCTGTCATCCTTCTCCTTGGCAAGCTGGGCACCTCTCTTCTCCGCATCCACAATCATGCTTCTGAACTTGTAGATTTCAAACTCACGGTTATTCTTGGTGCATCTCACCTGCTTGTAGAGCATCGGACCGCCGTCACAGAGCTTGATGGCAATGGCAGTGAGAATCATAAACGGCGAAGACAGCACAATAAGTATGAGTGCAAGCACGATATCCATCGCCCTCTTGAGGATTCTCTCCTCATACTGGAGGGGTGAACCGTCTGTCAGCAGAAGCGGCGTATCAAACATATGGATTGAGCTCGAACCATTCAGGATGATGTCCGAAATCTTCGGCGCCATATAAATTCTCTTTGAATTCTCGTAGCAGTGCTTAAAAATAATATTTCGAAGCGATACCTCAACATCCCAAATGATGACCGTATTGACTTCATCAATTTTCCTGTAAATCTCATCGATGGGGGAAGATGCACAGATCATGTCAGACACCTGGAGCTGATCCCTCCTGGTCTTCAGCTTGTTCCTGAAGTCATCAGCCGCCACTCCGTCATAGATGAGAAGCACCTGATAGGGCTTGAACATCTTCCTGTACATTCTTCCACTGAGAAGAATCCACCCTGCGGAAAAAATAATCTGCAGCCCTGTGGCACCGAGAAGCGGTACCGGTGTCGGGAACTTGAAGGAGTACATCATGATAATCAAATAGAACACAAAGTTTGAGAACAGGCAGGTGAAGAGCTGCGAGAACAGAACCTCGCCGTTTCTCCTGTCTCCCACCAGCAGTCCTCCGAACACTCTTCCAAGTGCAACAAACACTACTCCGTAGATTCCAAGAACGAACAGATGACCACGCAGGTACAGCCTTGTCCTGAAATCCTGGTTGTAATTATAGTGAAGTATGAGATAGATAAGCAGCACATGGACGGCCACCAGAATGGTTGCCGTAAACAGCTTGTAGAATCTTCTCCAGACTTCCTGATTTGATTTTATTCCCGTCTTATTACTCAAAATTAACTCCTGTTAAAATACTCCACATAATGGGTCTTGCCTGCAATCGCACACATCCTCACGTCTTGCCTGCAATCCTAAGCGCTACCGCTCCTGGAAGACCTGCAAGGAACTCTGGCAGCGGAAGCTCACTCCGTCTTCCCAGCACCTGGCAGAACCTTATATAGTGGCTTAAATATTTTATCTTAAGCACGGACCACTTCTGTATCCTCGCGCGCTGCTCGTAGTACAGAAACCATCCCGTGGGATTCTCTCTCCTAAGACGCGGTGCCTGGTCTGTGTAGCCTCCCTCGACAATCTCACAGACAGTGAGTATCTCAGGCAGTATCACAAGTGAACCCACCGCATCAATCTGGTCATACACATAATCCTCGGGCACATACTTCTCGCCCTCAATCTCAGGAAACTGGAACTGCTTTAAAAGCTCCGTCCGAAAGACCAGCGTCGTCTCACCGTAGAAACCGTCAAGGTACAGGTCTCTCAGCGTTGACCATCCTCTCTCGACATCCATTGCAGGAAACAGCGCATCACGGAAGGGCTTGACACTCTCAATAATCTCACCGCACTTCTCGCCCGCTTCAGTCTCACTGCACTTCTCGCCCGCTTCAGTCTCGCTGCATTTCTCACCCTTGTAGGCGACGATGCCCGATGCCTTCTTACCATCAGCACAGCCGCCGCACTCATCCCACTTTGCTAGAATCTGCTCAACTGCACCCTCTGACAGCTCATCATCCGAGTCAAGGCACAGGAAGAGCTCCGTATCGCAGGCCATTGAGCCTGTGTTGTGTGCCCGCATCTTGCCCCCGTTCTCACGGTAGATGTAGCGGATGTCAAAGAGGTTCTCTGCCTTATTTTTCTCCGAGAGCTGGGAAATAAAGGTGCCAGTGTCGTCTGCGGAGCCATCATCCACCACCAGCCACACAAATTCCTGGCAGGTCTGATTCCTAAGGCTCTCATAGACCCTTGAAAGCAGCGCTCTTCTGTTGTAGGTAGGTGTAAAAACAGTAAGCAGCACTAGTAATTCTCCCAAACATCACTGTAATCCGGCAGTGTCCAGCCCACATTTTCCTGAAGCTCATAATGGTAAAGGGTGTGATTTGCAGTCTCTCCGACCTTGCGAAGCTCTACATTCTTCTCAAGGTAGCGGCACAAATCCTCATTCACACTTGATATACATACGTATTCCGTCCCCGTGTTTTCAAGTCCCTTCTTAAACTCAGAGGGTGGCAGCTGCTGCCCGAGGGCCACCACTGCAAGCACTCTGTTGTAGTAATTCTCCTCAGAGAGGATATCCTCATTGGTCAGACCGCCTGAAATCGCATTCAGATAAGCCTCCCTGTCCGCAGTCATCATGATTGACGCGTCGTACTGGCGAAGGCACATCTCATAATCAAACTCAAAGCACGCCCTGGGATAGTAATCCCCCTCATAGCGGCCGTCGGCATCCTCGTGGATCATCTTCGCAATCTCAGGAACCTCCGTCGGCATCTTGTAGATATTGGGCGACTTGATGTAGCCATCTGCGTACAGGAATCTACCACCGCACACAATCACTATGGCAAAAAATATACCCGTCACCCATATGGCCAGGCCCTTCTGCCGGTCCGTGATATCCGCGCACACATACGCTGTCAGTATCACCACGGGAGCAATCCAGAAGAATCTGTAATACTCGTTGTTGACGTCAAATATCCGGTTCAGCACCATCGGAAAAACAGGGTTGAACACGGTCAGCACAAGCATCAGCGCCTGAGGAAGAAACACACTCCTATCCTCCTTCTTTCCCATAAGAAGCACGAAGAGAAGAGCCGCCACGTACATGACAAAGTACGAGCACCCTTCAGAATACTTCTGCAGACAGAGCAGCAGATACGCTATTCCTTTTTCAGCTACGCTGAGAGTTGACATCTGTTAACCTCAATTTTCTCCTACAACTGGCTCTTTTCTCCAGCTACTTCGGATAAGTGTAAAATACGAATTTACCATGGACATATGCCACATATGTGAGCATCAGGATAAGTCCGGGGAGCATACACACTCCCATTCTCACTACAGTGAGCACAGCACCCTTTATGTCTCTCTTCAAAAGCTGCCTTACAGCCACTGGAACGAACAGCACGCCAAGCGCCGCAGGCACAAGCATGTTGGAAGAGTTCGATATAACCGTCGAACCAAAAGCCACCAGAAAGAGGAACGCCCACCATCCGCAGGCCTTGTCCTTGGCTCTTATTATCTTGATATAGATATAAAATATTGCAGGAAGCACCACATTTCCAAGGATACACTTTCCCTCGTAGGTTCTTGTAGTCAGGAATGTTGAGGTAGTGTAAATTGTGCTGAAGAAGAAATTAACCAGTCCCGCAAATGCCATCATAAGGAACACGGCCCGTCTCCTGCCTTCACCAAACAGTTCCCTGCCTATCATATAGTAGAGCATGTTGGTGAGAAGGATTGATACTGATGCCATGATAATCTTGGTCTGGATCAGCGCCGGTATTCCTGTCACGTAGCACATCACTGCGTCCTGCAGCGGGTATGTGGCGAAAAAATATCTCATTTCAAAATGATCCTGCCAGTCACCTGTGTATGGATCATATATATTCAGCGAGTTGGTCTGAAGCGAAGTCGTGACGTTCGCAACATAATACGCAGCGTCAAGAGTGAACTGATACGAATAGAGAACGACCGTTAACTCTATTGCCAGAAGCACAATGACAGCCGCAGCAAACCAGATCATGGAGCTATTTATCTTATCCCTATTCTTCCCATTATCCTTATCATCACTGCGAATAACCAGTTCCCTGATATTCCTGGTTCCTGCCACCAGTGTCCTAACAGCCTCGGCATATCTCTTCCTTCCCACAATGAGTGAGAGCACTGTGACAACGGCAACCGCAATGCACCAGAGGTTACTTAGCATCGACAGTGGTCTCCACCTGTAGGTCACAGGCACTGCAAAGAGTGTGAACAGGGCATAATAGAAGAAAAACCCAGCAAGGATGATTTCGCTTACCTTCGATCCAGGTGATGCCAGGCTCACACCTTCCATAATCTCAGACTTCTTCAGACTTCCCATTCCAGTCACAAGAATTCCAAACAGGACATACAATATGAAATTGACTGCCACCATAAGGAATCCTATCATTTATCCTCCTGAAGCTCCTGTGTGATAGTATAAACACTGTTGATCTTTGCGTTGAGCCTGTAGATGCAGAACGCCGAAACAAACATATAAATCACGAGCAGCACACAGAGCACTGTCATTATCTTTCCAAGCTTTGTCTTCATAAAATCTTCCTCATCCTCAGAGACAATACTGTCTGAATTATTCCCTGAAACAATGCCCTCCGAATCACCCTCTAAAGCTATGCCACTTCTTTCCTTTGATGAAGTCCCTGCCTCCGAGAGCTGCTTCCACACCTGCGTGGCTTTATCCTTAACCCCTGGGAACTTAATCCCAATCACCATTCCTGCTGCAAACGCCAATAGGGCAACTGCATAATGCACAGCCAGCATCGTCATATCAAAGGAGCCATCCTCCATGACCTTCGAGATTCCCGCGAAATGCAGGATCAGCATGAGGAGCATCCCTACTACCGCTATTATTTTTTCTGATCGTTTCCTGTCCTTCAGGGACAACGTAGTGACAGAAAGTACAGCCCCGAGACAGATATCGATAACAATATTCACTTATCCTGCCTCCTGCACCGCTGCATTACTTCGCTGCAATCCCACGTTTCTGCTTTCTGCGCTGCTGCCCTATTCCTTGTCGTTCTTCCTGCACAAAAGCATTCTCTGCCCTATTCCTTGTCGTTCTTCCTGCACTCATTTACCGTGTCGATAAGGAACGGCGGCCTGTTTCTCGATGCATCAAGGGTTCTCCAGACGTACTCGCCAATGATTCCCATCATGACCATCATGGTTCCAAAGGAAAACAGCGACAGGCACATGAGCGATGCCCATCCCATTACGGGTGTCCCAATCACCAGCGCCTCTATGAAAATCTCGATAATCCAAAGGATTGATATCACAAAGAAAATCATTCCCAGCGAGCTCATGAACCTGATGGGCACATAGGAGAAGCTCAGCATGGAATCCATCGCAAGCTTAACCTTTTTAGAAAGTGTCCAGCGTGATACGCCGACCTCTCTGTCCTTGCGGTGAAAATATATCCTGTCAGTCTTAAATCCTGCCCAGAGCACCTGAAGTGTCAATGAGGAATTCTTCTCATCGAGAAGTTCGAGAACCTTGATGACCTGCCTGTCAATAAGGTAACAGTCGCAGCCACCGACCGGCATATTTTTTTCCACGAATTTGTGAATAATCGCATAGTACATGCTGGCAAAAAGTTTCTTTAAGAAGGGCTCATCCCTGTCTGAGCGAACTGCAAGGACAACCTTGTTGCCCTGCTTCCAGCTCTCATACATCTCGAGGATTATACCTGAATCCTCCTGGAGATCTGCCTGCTTGGTAACGGCACAGTCTCCTGTGCACTGTGACAGACCGGCGAGAAGAGCTGCGTGCTCACCAAAGTTCCTTGAGAGTTTGACACACTTTACGTTCTCATCCTTCTCACGGATCTTATTCATTATCTCCCAGGAATTGTCCCCTGATCCGTCGTCGGTGAACACAATCTCGTAATCACCGAGCTTATCAAGGATCTTCTCCTTCATATCATCATATAAAAGTTCCAGTGTGTCCGAATTGTAGTATACGGGCACAACTATGGATATTTTTGACATACTATTACCGTCCCAAAAATTATTCTTGTTACTTTGCAGCTCCCACTTCCCTGAGGAACGCATCATAGTCCCTGATGTATTCCTGACCGTCATAGTGTGTTGAAGCCAGAACTAAGAGAACTGAATCCTCCGAAAAATCGTACATGTCCTTCCAGATCATGGTGGACAGATACAGTCCCATTCTCGGCTTGTTGAGCTCTATTATTTTTTCCTCAAATCCATTGTCCACGCGAACCTTACTCGAGCCGCTCACATTGATGAGGACAAACTCTGACTGACGGTTTGCGTGCTGTCCTCTGATGATGTCAGGGTCAGAGCCGTACATGTAGAATACTCTCTTGATTTCAAAGGGCACGTCCTTATCGCCCTCAGCTACCACGAGGCTTCCGCGCTCATCACCGAACTCAGTAAACTCCAGGATTTTATATTTTTCTTCCAAATTTGACATATTATAATTCCTTATTTCACGAAGGCCGCAACATACTGCTTCACTTCACGAAGACTGCAACATACTAC
>DCHL01000097.1:22068-23124 GCA_002317595.1 Lachnospiraceae bacterium UBA1753
CAACATACTACTTCACGAAGGTTGCGATGTACTCATCGAGGGCGTCATGCCACTCAGCAAACTTAAAGTCTGTCGTCA
The DNA here is from genome assembly GCA_002317595.1 of Lachnospiraceae bacterium UBA1753. Classification (GTDB taxonomy): domain Bacteria; phylum Bacillota; class Clostridia; order Lachnospirales; family Lachnospiraceae; genus UBA1753. Next base: position 22,147 of record DCHL01000097.1, read on the forward strand.
GCGTGAACATATAGTTGTCAAGGACTGAGTACGCAGGTCTCTTGGCAGGAGTGGGGTACTCCTCTGTCGTGATGTACTTAACCTTGGTGTCCTTGCCTGCTTTCTTGAACACTTCGCTGGCAAAATCTGCCCAGCTGCAGGAACCCTCGCAGGTTGCATGGAACACGCCATAATTATCTGTAGGAAGCAGGTAGGCGATTGCCCTTGCAAGCTCTGCTGCTGTAGTGGGTGTTCCGAACTGGTCTGCAACAACGCTCACCTCGTCATGAGTCTCTGCAAGCTTAAGCATTGTCTTGGCGAAATTGTTGCCGTCGCCGTAGAGCCATGCTGTACGGAGAATGAACCACTTATCAGCAAACTGCTTTACAAAATTCTCACCCTCAAGCTTTGTCTTGCCGTATGCTCCCAGGGGACATGTGGGCTGGAACTCATTGATGGGTTCTGTTGCTGTTCCATCAAACACATAGTCAGTAGAAACATGAATCATCTTAGCGCCAGTCTCCTTGGCTGCCAGAGCCAGGTTGCGGGGTCCGATTGCATTAATCCTGTAAGCCAGATCCCACTGAGTCTCACATGCATTTACATTAGTATGCGCTGCACAGTTGATGATGGCATAGGGTTTAACTTCCCTTGCGAGTGTGAGAACCTGCTCGACATCTGTGATATCAAGCTTCACCGGCGCAGTATCTGTGACATCGGTGTTCACAATCTCGTATCCCTTTCCTTCAAGCTCCTTATTTATTGCTCTTCCGAGCTGGCCATTGCAGCCTGTGACTATAAGTTTTTTCATGATTTTTACCTGCTTATTCCAAAATAAATTATTAATCAATTCTGCCACGAGGGTATAACTTCCCTCATAGCACAGTTATGGATATAATAACATTTTTCACGGACATCGTAAACTGTTTGAGGTTATAATTGGGTGTTTCTTATTGCGCCTTTCTTATTGCGCTTTCTATTGCGATGCTTCCTATTACG
>DCHL01000122.1 GCA_002317595.1 Lachnospiraceae bacterium UBA1753
CCCCAAAACGGCTGTATCCTGCAAGATTCTATTTTGAAGTTGCAAAAAATAATATATAATTTAAGAGATATTGTGATATTGTACCGCAAATATTATGGGGGAATTGTAGTGGAGTATAATTTTTTGCAGGTGAACATAGATATGCTTAAGGGACTGATTCCAGAAGCCCTGATTGAATTCAGTGGAAGTAAGGCACCAGTTGCTCTTTTTGCTTCGACTGACGGTATTGCTGCCGGAGTAATCGTCTTAGGCGATGGGTATGTCGGCCGAAGTGAAGTCAATATTTCATATATGGCTGTGGATCCGTACTTTCGTGGCATAGGTCTGGCTGAAGATATGCTCAGATACCTCTTTGATATCCTGTCATCAGCGGGATGTCAGAGAATAAATGCGTATGTATCAGAATTCCTGTGTCCTGTAGGTGAAGAGCATGTGATGGAGATTCTGTCGGCCGCGGGATTTAATAAGACAGACAGGCATGCAAGGATGCTGAGGTACTCAGTTTCCGGAATAAAGGAATCCCGGCTGTACCAGGAGAGGGATAGTATAAAGCAGCTCTACGAGAAGGTTAAAGGTGTGGAGGAGCTACCCGAGGGTGCGCTTGAGCAATTTGAAAAAGCAGTAGTTGAAAGCGGAAGATTCTTTGACAGCAGTATACTCGATCCACTTCTTGCAAGATTCTATGTGGAAAAAAATGAAATAGTTGGGTATATGGACTTTAGGGAACTTCAAAATAGTAACAGCATATTTCTTTTTGATTCTTTTATTAAAAAAGGCAGTGAATCAGTATACCCGAGACCTGCCATGCTCGTATCATTTATGGAAATAGCCACAGAGATTGAAGAAGACGAGACTGATATTTTTTTACCCGTATACAGCGATGGTGAATACAATGGAGTACATTCAGCCTTCGGCGATCCAATAAAGGCACTCAGTATTAAGATATTCAGAAAGGTATTATAGATGAAAATCGAACTTATCAGTAACGACAGAAGAGCGGTTTACTACAAACTGCTAAAGACAGCGGGTATTGCGGATACAGAGGTTGTAGACGAATCAATTGTGGCAGGTGTAATGCTCGGAGATCAGCCGGTGGGTATTGTCATCGCCGGAATGGAAGAAGAAAATATGTACCTTAACAGGGTGTGGGTGCTTCCCGAACATAGATGCCAGAAGATTGGAACGGCGCTCGTTGAACGGCTCGTGTCTGAGTGCATACTGAGGGATGTAGAGGCAATACATTTTATCCAATCACAGCTATTGCCGAAGGATGCATATGAGATAGATGACATTTACCTTGAGAATGAAGGGATAAAGAAATTTTTTGAGAAGAACGATTTTTTTGTTGCTGAGGAGATTGTAAGTGAGGGAGAGAGTGACACGGTTATTATGTCAGGATCGAGAGTGCTGTTTTAGGGAGGGAACCAGAAATGCCACAGGATAATCAGGAAATGAATCAGAACCAGAATCCAGTTCAGGCACCCGTGCAGAATCAGAATCCAGTTCAGGCACCCGTGCAGAATCAGGTGCAGGAGCAGCCTAGGAACATTACGATGCCAGGATACCTTAATAAGGAGGCCGAAGGCTTTGTGCGTGACAACCTTGAAAGGACTGACAGGTTGAGCAGCGAGCGTGGTACTGGAATCAGCGTTCAGAATGCATATGCGGGCCTCACAAATAAGCAGCTCACTGCAGGAATTAAGAAATCGCACAGCAAGCTGATGAAGAAATACTCAGAGCGTTCAGAGAAGATGCGCGAGGTTCTTGTAGAAGAGGACAGGCAGGTCAGAAGAAAGAAGAATCCCAAGGAGTTATCAGAGAATGAGCTGAGTACAGCTCTTCTGGAGTTTAAGGCTTTTGATATTGCCACGCTCAAAATGGGCGATGACAAGGAGTTTGTTGAAACCTTTGCAGAAAAGAGCAGGACCATTGAAGAGCAGCTTCGTAACGGAGAGTGTGTATATTACCTGTTCAAGACCAAGAAGACCATGAATATGGAGGAGAGGGAATCGATATATCCTGTCCTTGCAAAGTATGAAGCCCTCAAGGAAATTAAGGGTTATATGGAGCTTCGGTCTTCCTTTATCCTGTCACCCTACTACAAGTACATGAAGAAGTACGTCGAGAAGTGTAAAAAGAGTGAGCTTGAAAGTCTTCTTTTGGAGGCACAGGCAAGCGAGTTTGTGAGCTACGTAGGCGATGAGACAAGTACTGACAGATCAGCCAAGGCACAGAGGATGCGCACGGACAGGCGTGCAATGTCAGTGGAATTCCTGCAGTTTATCAGCCTTGAACTTGCACTTCGGAACCATAATGTTCACGAGGGAAGCAAGTTTAAGACCCTTCAGAAGACTGTGCTTGAGAAGAAGGTTCCCCTCTGGGAGGATGAGCGCGCCGAGCAGTATGAGACGCTTCGTGCAGAGAGGGTGAATAGGGCCAGGGCTGCAAAGGAAGAGAAGAAGAAGCGCGAGTACGGAACTGAAGGTGAAAAAATTGACCTTGAAAAATTAAAAAAGCAGAATGTCTACTCGTTCTTAAACCTCGAGGATGATGAGCTTATTGCTATCCTTACCGGAGAGAAGAAGGTTGACCTCACAAAGTTTGGAGAGGACCTGTATCTTGAAAGTGCCCAGATGGATGAGGCAGTCAAGGAAAGCATCAGGAGACGTATTGCGGCCCTGAAAAAGAAGAAGGAAGACGAGGAGAAAAAGAAGGCTGCGAAGATTGCCGAAGAAGAGAAAAAGACCGGAGTCCATGTTCCTGTGACTGCACAGGAGAAGAGCGCTGCCCTTAACAAGCAGCGCCTCAAGATGATTGAGAACGGTATCGCAGGAATGGAAGGAAGCAGCTGGGTACTTGGAAAGTATCTGGGCATCAAGGTGGGAGAGAGGACGCTCAAGGACTCTCTTGTTGAAGTGCTCGGAAACTTCTTCCAGTCAGGGAAGGACGATATCATCGACCCTGCTGACAACGAGATGTTGACACGTCTTCTGCTGCTGTTTAATGCACGTGTTCAGCAGCACACCACGTATATTGAGAACCTTGTTGACAATGGCGAACTGTTTGATTTCACCTATGGGAACAAGGCATTTGCGGAAAAAATTAAGTACGGAATAGCTGCCCTTGTGGGAAGTGACCTTCTTCTTCCCATGAGCAAGGAACAGGAGAACAACATTCTCATTAAGAGCTCAGGTGATGATTTCCTCAAGCTTGCAAAAAATGAAGATCTTGAGAAAAAATACCAGGAGTTTAGCAGGGTATTCCCTGTCTTTGCAAAGAACCGTGAATTCATGAAGTCACAGTATATGCAGGGATTATTCGCATTAAAGAAGGATAGGTTTGACCACGAGCTTGCAGTTCTTGAAGAGCAGACAGCGTTCTATGACAGTGTCATCATGGAGCAGCTTTCTGACACGAATCTGTCAGGAGCGGGCAGGAGAGCGATGTATAAAAAAATCAGGGCGGCTCTTGGTGACAGATACCTGTCTGGTTCACTTAGTGACGTCAGGATCCTGACCGATTCCTTCATCAAGAATCCTTCTTCTCTCTATCTGCTTTCAAATGCAGAGCTTAAGAAGTTCAGGCGGCTTAGAAGGACTGATCCCAAGGACAGCAGGTTCTCTTACAGAGGCATGGTTCTCCGTGACATGTTTTTCGACCGCTCGCCGCTCAAGGAGCTACTGAGCGACATCAGCGACGATGAGAAAATGGGCATCCTGCTCGAAGCAGTGCGCAGCAACACCTCCATCAGTGAGAAGTATCCAAGGCTCTTAGCGGATAACGAAGAATCGCTGGAGGCTTTAAGCTATGAGGAACTGTCGAGAGTCACAGAAGAGCTGTTTGACATTGTCATGCAGTACGGTGATTCGCTGTTTTCATGGCAGACTCATCTCGGCAAGGTCAGAGTGCGTTTTGTCCTTCAGAACCTTCTGAACGGTGAGAACTTTGCAGCTTCAATTTTTAAGTCCGAGGAGGCTGCGAAAAAATATGAGCAGGAGAAACTGGATAGGGCAGCCCAGAGGGATGCGGTATTTACCGGATCTCTTCTTGGAGTGCGTGAGCTTGAGAAAAATATAAATTACAGATATGAGAATTCCGTAGGAGAGTCCCTCTGGTTTGAGAAGTTTAAGGGTATCAGAATCAGGGAAGGCAGGAATGTCGTTGATGAGCGCATCAGGAGGCACGAGGCAGCCCATAAGGCATGGGAGCTGGCTCGCTCACTTACTATTGCGGTTTCCGACAGCCAGGAAGAAGGCTGGGAGGTTGTAGGCGGAGGCGAGTCGAAGAGTCTTACCGCTGTAATCAGGGCAATTGTTGTCGCTGACAGTGAGACGAAGAACGTCCTTAGCGGAAGGACTGACATAGACAGTCTCCTGAGTAAGGTAGGAGTTCATGCTGTTATTGAGAGATTTGCAGCAGACTACGGCGTTGACTCTGGACTGATTGAAGGCAGAGTAAAGAAATTTTTTGCAGAAGTAAAAAAGCAGGCCGGCGACATCGATATTTCAAATGAGTTTATGCTCCTTGACGCAGGCTACGACATGTTCTCTGCTGATGGTGAGTATGGCAGCAGGCTTCTTGACAATGATGAGGAAGGCTATAAGAGGGCTCTTGGCAAGAGTTCTTCGGTTATCATTAACAGAGTAAGTGCGGTTCAGAGAAAAATTGAAAGCAGGGAGTTACCTGCTGATGCAGAACGCAGGCTTGAGAGATTTATCTCTGGAATGAAGGATGGTGCGCCTGAATCAGAGGCAGACCGACTTCGCAACGAAAAGTATAACCTTGAACATTTCGGTGTAAAGAACTTTGAGGAGGCTCTGGATAAGTATGTCCGGATCTGCGGCAATGAGGAATTAAATACAGAGAGTAACCAGAAGCAGGAGGCCCTTAGCAGAAATATTGAAAAGCTTCTTAAGCATAATGACGGGGAATTTGCGCCACTTGCCAAGGGACTTATAAGAAGTCCTAAGGTACTGGCAGCCCTTGGCGGCACTGACGAAGAAGTAGATAAGTTCATTGATAAGCTGTCGGAGGGCTTTAAGCCCTTTGAAAAGGCATCAAGGTCTCATTTTGCCTTCATCATGGAGCAGTATATCAGCCAGAATTTTGACGCGATAGAGACAATTTTCCTCCAGAAGAAGCCGGCAACAGCAGATGAGTGGTCAGCTATTCTCAACAAGCATGAGGACATGCTCATGAACGCAAAGATTGAAGGACGTGATTCCCTGAATGAGCGTCTTGAGGATATCTTTAAGTATGCAGACCATCTCAATAAGAACGGAAGCGCCATTATCACCTATGCCGCACAGACGGATCCGGAATTTTTTGACCTTCTTGTCAGGGACAGGAAGAAGCTTGATAAGTATGTTAAGGATTATATTACGCTTGTTGAGGAACGCTCAAAGAGAATGGCGAGCGAGAATATTTCGGATGAGCTTACAACTGATTACGAAGCTAAGGATGCCCTTGTGCAGGGTAAGATTGATAAGGTTGCAAAGAAGTTTGAAAGAAGGGCGGATTTCCTCAAGAATCTTGAGAAGTCGATTGATGACCTGAAGAAGAGTGGTATTGAGAAGGACAAGGGCTTTGAGACCATCAGGAAACTCAATGTCAAGATTGCGGAAAGACCATCTGTATTTCTCGATGAGAAGACTGGTAAGGGGTATACCCAGGATAAGGCCGAAGCCAGCATGACGAAGGTGGATGCAGCCCTCGAAAAGCTGAAGCTTAAGGAGCGTGTTCCTGTCCAGCTCAAGACATTTTTGTCAGAATATATTTTTGCAAATACATACGTTGATCTCAATAATGAGATTCTCTATCTCATGGGCGTGTATCTGAACCTCAGAGGCCAGATTAAGTTCGTAGAGAAGGATGGGAAGAAATTAAAGGATGAGGACCTTGAATTCAAGGCTTCCCGTGCCGCAATATGGACCTTCCTTCACACTAAGTCCCACAAGTTTGATGAGAAGACTGAGAGATACAGGTTCTACGATAACACAGATAAAGACCGAATTCTGAAAAACGGCAAGGTTGAAGTCACCTCAGCGGGAATCTACAAAGCAATAGAGAAAGAAATCAAGGCCTTTGGCGAGCCTGACAATTCAGAGCTTGCTGGCAAGGAGCTTGATGAGATTGAGGCGATTTTCAAGCGCTATGACGCCAAGTACAAAGCACTCAAGACGAAGCTTTCAGACCGCCTTGAAGGAATGAAGGCCGCGGATGACTTTGTGGTTGTTACCGAGGAGGCTGAGAAGACATTAAAGCCGATAGCGGGAGAATCTGACTGGAACGTCAGAGAGCTTATCAGAATCACAGGGGATAAGTCTATCGCTTACAGGAAGATTAATGGAATCCTGACTCTGACACATATTGTTACACAGTCGACCGTTATATCCAAAGAAGAGAACGGGATTGTCAACGTCAGGGAGAGTAAGGTGGATCTTATCGAAGAATTCGATGTGGATACCATTGACCTTGAAAAGCTCGATGAGGTTGCCCAGAGAAGACTCAAGCTCTTTAAGAAGGATGTAAAGGAGCAGAAGGCTAAAAAGGAGAAGCGGGAGAAGGAAGAGAAGAAGCTTGCCAAGCAGTTTATCGAGGATGTGAAGTTTGAGACAAAGAATCCCGGCAAGCTCATACCTAAGCTTGATGTGACGGGCGATGCTGTCTATAGGGACTTCAAGGAGGTTGATGAACTCAACCAGAAGCTTAGCGTCATGCCGGCCGAGATTAAGCATCCTTACCTTGTTGCTGAGTATAAGGACTTTACACGCGCTGCAGGGCTTGCTGCATTTACCATGAGCAGGGATGAGTTCGTGCAGTTTGTGACGCAGAGACTGCGCTATTTCAGCTATGCATCAAAGGTGTACCAGAAGGTCAGCGAGAAGATAGATTCACACTACGAAGCAATCGATCAGGCTGAAAAGGCAAAATTCGATAAGAGAGAGAATGATATTCTTGCTGCTAAGAAGAAGAGTCACCCCAAAACACAGTATGCAAAGAAGGAGTATGCTGCTCCAGACCATACTACTGCTAAGGAACTGGAACTGAACGGATTCATTCCGCTTCTCCGTGAAAAAATAATCGAGGACCTTGAGAAGACTGAGGGACTGGCAGTGCCCGAAATAGAGGCTAAGTCGCTGGAAAGCTTTGTTGCGACCTTCCTTGAGAATAAGGAATATCACAGGCTGCTGATTGCCCAGAGGGTATCAAGTGAAGATCTTTACACAGATGAGAAGTATTACTACGGACAGAAGGGCTTTGATGATGTCTGTGATATGATATCACGCTGCGACAGTAAGGAACTGCGTGATAAGTTCAGGACACTTTCCTACCAGGAGAAGTTCCTGTTTGCAGCAGCGCTGTCTCTGGGCTCACCTGCAGATTTTGACGCTACTGCAGGCACAATTTTGATAATTGATAAGACTAAGGCAGAGCAGCGCCTCAAGGAAGTCAATGAGGCATATCAGGCCTTTATCAGCGGAAAATCCGAGAAAATCAGCGTGGATTTTGAGGCTGCCCTCACTGTTCTTTACGATAAGAAAGGCAGTGCCTACAATCCACTTGAGAAGAAACTCAGGAAACTGACAGGACAGAAAGATAAAGTTAAGCTCAATGAGAAGGCCTTTGATGCCGCATTTGCAATTGTTCAGGCAGCCCGCTCGCAGCAGGAGCAGAAGGGTGCGCTTGAACTCACGGTTCTTGGAGATCCCAAGGTGTCGATTAAGTACGCCGAAGATATGGGATACCACCATAGCACGCGCCTTGCTCTTATGGACAACCGTCCACAGGATTTAAAGTCCTTCAGAACTGCGCTGAATACCATAGCAAATGCAGATAAGGTAAGATTCAGAGCTGACGATTCGCTGCGAGGAGCATTAGGAAAGCTTAACAGAAAGAAACTGCTGGAAAGACTGGTGAACCTTGACGACTCCCAGCTCAGGCTTCTGGTCACAGTGCTTCAGGACAGGACTGTCCTGGATTATAAGACTGCGTCAGTAACTGCCGGCGAGACGGTGGAGCGTGTGAATGCCGAAAAGAGAGGCATGATAAAGAGTCAGTATCTTGCGGCAAAAAATATGAAGCTTAATCTTCTGGAGAAGTCAGGTACTGAGGCAAGTGTTGTCAATGCGCTCACTACGCTCCTGTCCTTCCAGCTAAGGGACGATATTGCCGTGACAGGCACTTCCGTCAATGACTTTGCGAAGAGCTCCTTTGACAGGACAACGCTTATTGACTGGAGTCTTCTTGATGAGGCATTCGTGTTCATGGATGAGCTTGAGTTAGAGGATTCAAGGCTTGCAACTGTCAGAAAATCCTCTGAGTGGATAGAGGCTTCCGGCAACGAGCAGGCAAAGGAAGAATACCGCAGGCTCAAGGACCGCCAGACGCGTGAGGGCAGCTTCAAACCGGATGCATTTCTGGAGGTGCTTAATTCAAACGCAGTGTCTGATAATGAGAAGGACCTTGTATTTGGTTATGAGTCCCTAAGCGAGGAGGATAAGGCTCTGTTCATTAGAGCACTTAAGAACAGGGATATCCTTGATATATCATGTAAGAACAGATATAAGACACTCACCTTAGGTCTTGAGCAGGACTATGTGAATGAGGACGGAAGATATGCTCTTATCGATGAGTATGTACACTTCTCAAGGAATGGTTCAAGTCTGGTTGTTGACAAGGAAGGTCATTTTGCAGCAATGAGAAGCCTTCTCTCGACACAGGTGGCAGATGACCTCTCAAAGAAGGAGATGACGAGTGTTGATGTTGCAGGCAAGCTTGTGGACAGGAGAGATACTGCCATCGACTGGAATCTCTTTAGAAATGCCCTCCAGTTTGTAAACAGGGCGCGCCTTGAGAAGAACAGCTATTACGAGGATTCAGAGCTGCTTCGATCTCTCGGTGACTACGAGAAGGTTGGAGCCTTCACCTTCAATTATGGACTTGTGAGAAAAAATCTGAATTCAAGGCATTCGAGATTTTCACGCTTCCTGGCAGGCCGCGCGAGAAAGAAGCTCATGGACATAATTCCTACCGGCAATATGAAAACTCTCATGGGTCTCGTGCTTTCAACAAGACAGATGAATGAGGTCAATAAATCCGGTATTCTTTTGAATGGAACTGGTTCGGCATCTGCAGAGGCTCGCAATGAAGTTCTTGCCAAGAAGGTTGACAAGCGTATTGAAGCCTACAATGAAAACGGTAAGAAAATCGATGAGAGAATGGAGACCGTAAAGGCCCAGATCGATAAGTTCGAGGGGACAGATGTAAAGAAGAGGACAGGAGACATCGATGGTCTCAGGGAAGAATATGCTCAGCTGAAGCTTGAAAAAACAAAGAATGCCACCAAGAAGAGCACAGCCGAGAAGGAAAGGCTTGCCCTTATTAAGGGAACAGCAACTGAGAGAAAGGAAAAGCAGGAGCTTCTCGATATTATCGAAAAGAGTGATGACCAAGAAAAGGTGGCAGCAGCCAAGAAAAAGTACACGGAGATTACAGGTGTTGAATTCTATGTGGCTGAAAAGGAGGATGGACTTTCAGTAGTTACAGAAGATAAACTTTCAAAGGCTGTAATTAACAGCGCGGTGGAAGAAGAGCAGCTTGATGGAAGCAAGGCTGTTGTTTACAAGTCCACCAACAAGCTGGATACCCTCATCAAGGCTACGAAGATGAATGCCCTGCTGGTAGGTATGCGGCTCGGTGAGCTCTGTGCTGACCAGACTATCAGTGTCAGCTTTGAGAAGACGGATGATGCCAAGCTTGTTACCGCTGTATGGACTCTTCAGACAGAGAAGGAAATCCCGAAGGAGAGATATGACCTGATTCAGAGAAACTTCCTTATTGCTCTCAAGGAGGCTGAGAAGCTTGAGGTTGATGATGCGACAGGCCTCACGGAAAGGGAGCTTGTCAATGAGTTTGCGGAGAAGATGGGTCTTAAGAACTACTACGAGAATGCTACCGCAATCACTGAACTTTTCGGCGGAATGGGAATATTTGAAAATCATCCGGAACTTGAGAAGTACGGAAAGAGTCTGACTGCCATCCATGATAATATCAAGAAGGTAGTCATCATGTGTAATTCCCAGAGGGGAATGAGCAGTATTCTGACCGGCTTTGACCCGGCCACCTTTGTTGACCTTGCAGAAAACATTAACAAGGATGCTGGTGAAAACGATACTGCCAAGACCTACATAGACCGTGCCAAGACAGCGGCAGAACTGTATAAGACAGCGACAAAGGCCTTTAATGACCTCAAGGAAGCATATGATAACTTTACAGAAGATATAAGCACCGACAAGAAGGTTCTTGCACTTATGTCTGAGCAGGACCTTGGCTCAGTAATCAAGGTGTTCTCAAAGTATGATGAATCCGGCAAGGTCCAGCTTATGGCAGACACGATGTCGGGACTTAAGACCTTAGGCGGCAAGATTAATAAACTTGTAAACCTTATGGGAGCGAAGAAGCTTGCCGGTGATGAGGATGGTCTTATTGATGATAAAAATAACGTCGTGAGCCAGCTTGGAATCGATGATCTCTGTGACGTGGTAGCTCTCTATACCAAGCATTTTGAGAAGGATGGCCGTGCAAGTGCGCTCGTTGAGAAATCGAAGGATGTTGCCCTTATGATTGGCAATATCATGAAGACGGTCAAGAAGAATGCAAAGACCGAGGCGAAGGACAATAAAGCTATCAGAGAATATAAGTATGATGACAGTCTTTCCGCTGAGGAGAATGAGAAGGCGCTTAAGGCACTCAAGGACAAGGCCGAAAGTGACGAGGTGGCTGCAAATGCTGATCTGACCAAGGCTGTTGACCTCAAGGCGGCAGGTGAGATGCTTGCGGCCTTCATGAGCGATAAGACTAACATCGAGGAGACTAAGAAGTATGCTAATCTTGTCAATGTCCTGAAGGATCAGATAGCAGATATCTACGTGCAGTTCAACTCTAAAAAGGAATGGCATGAGGACATTACAAAGCTCAACCTTAAAAGCTTCAAGGCTGCAATAGATACCCTCGATAAGAAGGGAAGTAAAGAGGGATGGCTTTATGCAGCCGGCAATACAATCTACACAACGACCAGACTGACTCAGAATGTATGCTCGCTGATGTTCAAATATGGAGACAAGCATTTCAAAACTGAGGATGGAAGGGATATTGGGGAGAGCTACACTAAGAAGATGGGTACAGAAGGAGTCCTTGAAACTCGCATGGTTTCAGATATCCTCGCACAGTCTGGTGTAGACGATATCCTGGCAATCTTCGAGACGATTGGACAGGTAATTCCAATTGATAAGGTTAACACCATAGTTGCAGATGTGGTTGAGGTAAAAAATAAGGGAATTGAGCTTGCTGACAAGATTCAGAAGGCTGTAAATGGTGATGTGAGCGGTCTGATAGGCGATAATGGACTTACAGACATTGGACTTGACCAGCTCTCTGCCTTCCTTGAGGCTCATGGATCTGAGATGGGAGCAGAACTTGTGAAGGAGACGAAGACCTATCTGGATCAGGCTGCCAATGTCTATAAGGCATTATCTTCCGATAAGGATCTCTTCGACCAGCTTGCAGAAATTGATATCTCTAAGATGGCAGAGCAGCTCAAGGATACCAAACTCGGCAGTGTGATGAATTATGTATCTATCGCCAAGGATATCTACAATGCAGGCCATGGACTTGTATATGACGCACAGGGTGTATACAAATATTTTGTAAATTCCTTCTCCTTCTCACAGGTTGGAACTGACTACTCCGGCAAGGAGTTCATGCTGAAGATGAAGGATAGGAAGTTCGTCGGCGATAGAATTAAGAAGCTCTATGAGTCAGGAAAGCTTGAGAAGATGATAAAAGCCGGCACTATGGTCAAGGACAACGTTGGCAATGTCGTAGATATGGTAATGGGTGTGTACCATGGAGTTGAACTCAGGAATGCAGACCTTGATGCCGAAGTCTATGATGAAAAAGATGAGGTAATGAAGGATATTTCCTACGAGCAGCAGAACAAGGCAATCAAGGGTGATAAGTACAAGATTTCCGAGGATGAGAAGAAGCTCACAGAGAAGTCCATGGAGAGAAATAAGGAGACTGGTAAGCTTGGTCTCAGCTACGGCTATGAGAAAATGCAGGACAGCATCATCAACCTCATTTTCGGTGTGGGTTCATCTGCAACCAAGGTGTTCTCAGGTGACCCGACAGGAACTCTTGCCACAGTCGTGAAGGATGCCGGAGAGTTCGTCAAGTTCTTCAATAAGGCACTCACGGATGATAAGGTCATCAGCCAGTACATCATTCATGGTGTCGGCCGCGAGCAGTACGAGAAGTATCGCGAGCACGTTATCAGTACAGGCAGAGACATGAGTGAGTCAGCCCTCGTCAAGGGTACTCTGAACATGATGGGCTTCAAGAATGCCATGGAAGCCCGTACCTTCGTCGGACGCCAGATTGTACAGTCACTACTTTTTGCCGCAACTGATGTAAACATGCTCCAGGGTATCAAGATGCGTGCGAAGGCAGTCCTCAAGATGGTTGGCAAGGAGGACCTTGCAGGACGTATGGATGAAGGCGCACAGAGCGAGCTGTACGACTCACTTGTGGGCGCTATATAGCAGCTGTAGCAGTGCAGCTTCGGATATTG
>DCHL01000170.1:0-137 GCA_002317595.1 Lachnospiraceae bacterium UBA1753
GGCCCCGATTTCACTTCCGGGTAAAACCGCTTCATATAATCGCGGTGGTTCTTATCAATACTGATCTGACAGTATCTGGGCGGAAGCTGGGACATGAACCTGTCGTAGTAGAAGGGATGATCAACCACTATGTTGTA
>DCHL01000170.1:161-527 GCA_002317595.1 Lachnospiraceae bacterium UBA1753
ATATCCATCTCCTCCCAGATATACACATTCCTGTCATCCCTCAGGATATCCTCATTGCACAGTCCGTGGAAATTGAAGGAAATAACGGCCGCCTTCCCTCCACGCAAAAAGCGGAGCAGCGCATACGCCGACTCCGCCTCTTTATCATAGTCATACACAAAGGTCTCATATCCCATTGCCTTAAAAGCCTTTTCAAGCTCAAGGGAAAAGAATCCCAGTGTCTCCACTCCACCTTTGAATAAAATGATCTTAGTAACTTTCATTATTATGACAATTCTACTTTCCGAGAATCTTCCTTACCTCATCCATGCGAAGTCCCGCATCAACGAAGTCACAGTGCTTACAGAATGGATGATTTGCTCTTCC
>DCHL01000170.1:539-1544 GCA_002317595.1 Lachnospiraceae bacterium UBA1753
CCCTCCATCTCAATCCTTCTCCTCAGTTCCTGATATGCCTTGGAATTCCAAGCTTCCTTAAGAGGAGTCTTATTCAGGTCAGCAAGAGTTGTCACCTCTCTGTTATCACAGCAGCAGATGCCAAGACGTCCATCCGGAACAATCCACATATCTGTGTAAGGCATAAGGCATACCTCCTTGATAACCTTAGGTGTCTGTTCCTTGTTAGGCGCAGAACCCGCACGGTTGGTAAGCACCTCATGAATATATCTGAGCTGAATCCTTGCATCGAGATTCTTGAACTTCTCTGGATTGTTCTTCATGTACTCATAAACCTTCTTATGAGGCTCCTGAAGCTCCATTGTCTCTGCGTAATTGTTGATGATCAGCTCATTAATATAGGGTGCAATCGCCTCAACCTTTTCAGGGGTGAGAATCAGTCCATTAGTGGACATGAAGATATGCGCCTCAGGCAGCTTCTCTCTCGCATACTTATGAAGTTCGACAATTCTTGTATCAAGCCAGGGTTCGTTGTTTCCATAGAGCGTAAGCTTGTTCTTATACCCCCAGTCAGCGAGCTGGTCAATAACGCTCTTAAAAAGCTCATCACTCATCTTAGCGAAGGGACGCTGGTCACAGTTCTTGTTGGCGCAGCAGAAGTCGCAGGTTGAATTACATCTGTTGATGGTTTCAAGGTTTACGACACGCGGATGTGGAAGCTCATCGCCACAGCTCTTAAACAGTTCAATATACTCCTTGCCCTGTTTTCTGCGCTTTGCAAACATTATTTTAAGATATATCTCGCTTCCCAGACGAGGAATCACCTTCCTCGCATTAAAGCCGAAGGCTCCCATAAAGCAGTCAATTCTAATCGGCATTACTAATCCACCTCATTGGAGTCCGTCTCATGGTACTCCTTCTCTGTGTTAACATTCCAAACATTCGACTTATCCTTGCGTCCTGTCATGATATTCTTAACAGCCTCAAAGGATGTGCACATCGAATGGTCAATATTGTTGTATCTGT
>DCHL01000170.1:1644-10331 GCA_002317595.1 Lachnospiraceae bacterium UBA1753
GCAGGATATGCCTTCTTAACCTTCTCCATATGGGTATCGATGACCTCATCCTCGCTCTCGATGATTCCGACCTTTACCATCTCCTTCACGCCAAGTGCTGAGAACTCTTCCTCAGACATGGTCCAGAACTCATCACCCTCATTCACGAAATACTCAAGTCCGATCCATACTGTATTTTCAAGGTCCTTAATCATATATGGCGACCAGTTGTTGTAAATCTGGAATCTTCCCATGCGCACTCTTCTGTCCTGGACATAAACCCAGCAGTCGGGCACGATATTGGAAACAGTCTTTAGATTCGTCTTATTCTTCAGCTTAAGCTTGGGAACGAGTACTCCAAGAGTCATATAATCCCTGTAGGGAAGACCAGCTGCCACTCTTGCAGGTTCAGCAGGTACATCATTCATTCCTGCAACCAGGTCCTTGATAGGCATTGACGAAATCACCACGTCACCATCCACCTCAGTGAGCACGCCATCCTTCTCATAGGATATGCCTGTAATGACATTGTCAGCATTCTTGTGAATCTTCTTTACACAGGCACTCTTAATGATGGTTCCGCCCATCTCCTCAACGCGCTTTGCAGTCACGTCCCAGAGCTGTCCGGGACCAAGCTTAGGATACTTGAATTCCTCAATAAGGGAAGTCTCAACCTTACGGTTCTTCACCTTGAATATTTTTCCGCATACATCCTTGATGATTGCCACAATGGACAGGCCCTTTACACGCTGTGCACCCCAGGATGCATCAATCTCGCGGGGATGACGGCCCCAGAGGTTCTCTGTGTAGTACTCAAAGAACATCGAATAGAGCTTACGGCCGAATCTGTTGATGTAAAAATTCTCAAGTGAGGTCTCGGGAAGCTTATGAATCATTGAAGCCATATACGAGAAGCCCACAACGATAGTGGTAAAGAATCCCATATTCTTAAAGGTTTCAGGCTTTAATGAGATTGGGTAATCATAGAACTTATCATCAAAGAAAATTCTTGAAACCCTGTGTCTCTTAAGCATTACCTCGTCAACCTTCTCGGGGTCGGGTCCGCCTTCCTTGAGAGGCATAGGACGGTTAAGCATGATATCATCCTTCGTGGGACTTCCCTGAAGAGGGAGCATGTTATCCCACCAGGCATTGACCTCGGGAATTTTCGAGAAGAAACGGTGTCCTCCCATATCCATTCTGTTTCCGTTATAATTAACAGTCTTTGAAATACCTCCAAAGCACTCAGACTCCTCAAAGACAATTACTTCATTCTCCGGATCCTGCTTAAGAAGCTCAAATGCCGCTGTAAGACCTGCCGGTCCAGCTCCAATAACGAGTACTTTCTTTCCCATCGGTTCCCCTTTCACAACTCTATCTTCCGGACCTTGGCGACTTGGAATAATCCTTCGCCCTGCCCTTTATCTCCTCGTAAAAACTACGATAACTTTCATATCTCTGCGCTGAAATCTCTCCGCGCTCAAGTGCAGCCTTCACCCCACAGTCTGGCTCATGAATATGAGCGCATCCCTGGAATCTGCACTGTGGCTCCCATTTCCCAATCTCCGGGAAAAGATTTTGAACCTCAAGTGGATCATCTTCCATGACGTAAATACTGGAAAAGCCAGGAGTATCAACAATGAATGAATCATCAAGCCCATCCACTGGAATAAGCTCTGCCCGGCGAGTCGTATGCTTACCCCGCCCCAGCTTCTTACTGATTTCTCCGGTCTCCATCTGCATGCTTCCCTGAAGATGATTTACAAGCGACGATTTTCCTGCTCCGGAAGGACCTGCAACAGTCGTCACCTTCCCGTCAAGAAGCTTAATAACCGAACTCAGCTCACCTTCAATTGCACTGGTCATCAGCACCTTGTAGCCAGCCTTCTCATAAATCGAGCGAAGCTCATCAGCGCGCTCGTCGCTTATCAGGTCACGTTTATTAAAGCAGACAACACTGCTCACACTCTGCCGCTCCATCTCACACAGAAAACGGTCAAGAAGATTCAGATTGGGTTCAGGATCTGCTGCCGCAAAAATTACCAGAGCCTGGTCCACATTTGCAACTGCAGGTCTTATCAATTCCGAGGTGCGTGGCAGTATCCTGTCAATATGCCCCACATTCTCCTTCTCAGTATCCTTAATCTCCCGAAGCAGGACCATATCCCCGACAAGAGGCTTCTCACTCTTATTGCGGAAGACCCCTTTGGCCTTGCACTCAAAAACTCCACGTCCATTCACATGAACATAGTAGAATCCGGCTATTCCTCTGATTATTCTTCCTTCAAAGCAATCCCTATCTGCCATATCAGCCCTCAGGTGTAAGTGTAACCTGCTGATACTCAGTCTTCTCATCTGCAGTAGGAGTACTTATGGTAGTACCATCCTCCTGCTCAGTAACTACATTACCTATAACAGTATATGTAACTGAAATCAGGGCATTAGGCGAACCAGAAATATTAGCAAGATTTATTGTAACAGGGAATGCCGTCGTGGTCGTTGCAAAAAGCACGGCCCCTGTGTCAGGCTGGGTAAGTGTCACAACTGCATTTCCACCAGTGTAAGCCGACGGAGCATTTACAAGGAAATTACACTTATAGAGCGCATTTCCACCATTCTGGGGACCAGCACTGAGCGTAAAGCTGACCGAAGTACCCTCTGGAACACTTGTGCCTGGTGCATAACTCTGATTTACAACGCAGCCGATAGGCACTGTGTCACTGAATTCCTCAGAAACAGTTGACCAGGAAAGGTTCTGTGCTGTGAGCATCGCCTTCGCATCGGTCTCCGTCTGGAGCCTGATATCAGGAACCTCCACTGCAGTCTCTGAAGCTCCTGTACTGATTATTACTGTTACAGTAGACCCCTTAGGGATACTCTCCCCATAATTGGGATTCTGTGATATTACATTACCCTTGGCAATACTGTCACTTGCGCCCTCTTCCTTAGCCATGGTGAACCCACTGTTCTCAAGGTTTACCTTGGCCTCTGCCTCAGTGAGTCCCGTGACATTGGGCACGGCCACTCCGTCCGTTCCCGAGCTGACCTCGAGTTCAACAACGCTTCCAACCGGGATGACCTCGCCATCTTCAATGCTCTGTGAAATGACCTGGTCCTTCTCAACTGTCGCCGATGAGACATAGGTTGCCTCAACGCTGAGGCCAAGAGCCTTCAGTTCTCCCTTTGCAACATCATAATTCTTGCCGGTAACGGCAATCATCCTCACGCTCTCAGACACCTCAGTCTTCTTGCCAAGGTCACCTGTTGTGCTCTTGAACACACCGAACATCTTGGATACCACTACAATTGCAATAGCCGCAATGATTACAGCCGCAAGAACTCCAAGGACTCCCATGACCTTCTCCATTCTTGGATCGATATCATCATCCTCTTCATCCTCAAAGCCTCTTGAGCGCTTCTTGGTATTAGGCTTCCTGCCTGTATTCTTGGGTGGCCTTGCAGGTGTTTTCGTATCATTCTTCGATCTTCCCTGGTTATTTTTCCTGCCACCTTTTCCTGTATTCTTTCCAGTATTCCTGCCTGTACCACGTCCTGAATTCTTACCAGAACTGCCTGCTGTACGAACACGGCTTGACGGGTATTCCTCGTAGACATCATCGCCATACTCATCATATCCCTCGTCGTAGCCCCCAGCATAGACATCATCGCCATACTCATCCGCATATTCATCTGCGTACTCATCCTCGTAGCCTTCAGCATACTCGGTGTCATACTCGTCAGCATATCCAGCGTCATCATATCCCACATCAGCGCTGTCAATGCCGAATTCCTCTGTGAACCCGCGGTTTCCTGCGTTAATCTTCATAGGTCTGCCGGCAGAGATAAGTTCCTCATCAAGAGGGTCGATTGAGCCGGTCTGATTCCTGATATCCCTGATATCATCAGGTGTGACTGTCCTTGTCTTGCCCTGCGACTCAAGGTCGACTACTGTCACAAAATTCTCGTCAGGAGTAAGAAGTGACTTCTTAAGGTCAGCAATCAGTTCACCCATATTCTGGTAACGCCTTGCGGCATTCTTCTGACAGCACTTAAATATAATCTGTTCAACGCTCACAGGAATATCATCAACATACTCTCTGGGAGAAGGAAGTTCCTGCTGGATATGCTTGATTGCAATCTGAACAGTGGTCTCACCATCAAAGGGAACCCTTCCTGTAAGCATCTCAAACATAGTGATACCAAGGGAATAGATATCACTCTTCTCATCAGAATATCCGCCTCTTGCCTGCTCGGGCGAAGTGTAATGAACCGATCCCATCGCATTGGAAGTGATGGTGTTGCTGGTTGCAGCCCTGGCAATTCCAAAATCTGTAACCTTAACCTTGCCTTCCTTCGAGATAATGATATTCTGCGGCTTGATGTCCCTGTGGATAATATGGTTGTTATGGGCACTCTCGATACCCTGTGCAACCTGAATCGCAATACTGATGCTCTCCTTGACTGCGACTCTCAATTTTTTCTCAATATATTTCTTGAGTGTGATTCCCTCGACAAGCTCCATGACAATGTAATGAAGTCCGTCCTCCTCACCAACATCATAGACATTCACGATATTGGGATGCATGAGAATAGCCGCAGACTGCGCCTCAACCCTGAATTTTGAGACGAAATTGCGGTTCTCCGAAAACTCGCTCTTAAGTACCTTAATCGCTACAAATCTGTTCAGTTTATGGTCCTTAGCCTTGTAGACATCAGACATGCCACCGGTACCAATCTTGCCGGTTATCTCATACCTCTCAGCTAAAATTCTGCCTTCACTTAACATATAAAACAAATCTCCAAATTACTCTTCAGCCCCGAAGGGATCAATGATTACGACTGCTATGTTGTCTCTGCCTCCGTTGTCATTCGCCCTTTCTATCAGGGCCTGTGCTCCACCTGCGACATCCGGCTCATCAGCGAGGATGAATCTGATTTCCTCATCCTCAACCATGTTGGTAAGTCCATCTGAGCACATCAGAACAAGATCACCTTTCTTGAGTCTCAGATCAAAGAAATCGATTCTGACCTCAGGAGCAGCTCCGACTGCCCTGGTGATTATATTCTTGTCAGGATGGATTCTGGCGGCAGCCCTGTCAATCTCACCCATTCTAACCATCTCTTCAACAAGGGAATGGTCCTTGGTAATCTGACTGATCTCCTTGTCTACAACGTAAAGACGGCTGTCTCCTACATTGCCTACATAGAGAATATCATCAACTATCGTAGCCACCACACAGGTGGTTCCCATTCCAGAATACTCTTCCTTGGCGAGTGCTTCCTCATAAACCTTGCGGTTCGCCGCCTCAACTGCCTCTCTTATGATGCGTATGGGGTTAGTCTGGTCAGTATCCTTAACGGACGCCACAATGACCTGGGCTGTACATCTTGATGCATAGTCTCCCGCCTTGTGACCACCCATTCCATCCGCCACTATAAACAGATTGGGGAGATTGCCAATCGCAATCTCTGAAGTGTATACATAGTCCTGATTCACTTTTCGTTTCATGCCCACATCGGTCATGGAAAAGGTCTTAATCATTGCCAAAATCCTTCAATTCTTGTGCATAGAAATAATGAGCAGGGATAATCTACGGCTGTTCTTCCTTCAGATACCGTCTCCGAAGCTGTCCACAGGCGCCGTCAATGTCTCTGCCCATTTCCCTTCTAATAGTAACATTTATTTTCATTTTTTCAAGTTTATTTTGGAAAGCCAGGCACGCTGAGCGGTCCGGCTGAACAAAATTCCGCTCAGTCACGGGATTCACGGGAATGAGGTTGACATGGGCATTCATTCCCTTAAGAAGCCCCGCCAGAAGTCTTGCATCCTCAGCGGTATCATTAACCCCGGCAACAAGCGAATACTCAAAGGTCATCCTTCTTGTGCATTTCTCTTCATACACCCTGCAGGCCTCCATCAGCTCACCAAGCGAATATCGCTTCGCAATCGGCATAAGCGACTTGCGCTTTTCATCAGTTGAAGCGTGAAGTGAGATAGCCAGTGTAATCTGATATTTTTTCTCGGCCAGTTCATATATTCTTGGCACAAGACCACAGGTGGAAACAGTAATATTCCTCTGGCTGATATTAAGTCCCTTGTCATCAGAAAGCATCTCGATGAACCTGACGAGATTGTCATAATTATCCAGTGGCTCTCCACTTCCCATCACAACCACATTTGATACTCGTTCGCCTGTAAGCCTCTGAATCTCATAAATCTGTCCCAGCATTTCTGATGTCTTCAGCGACCTGACACATCCGTCAAGTGTTGACGCACAGAACGCACAGCCCATCTTACAGCCCACCTGGGACGAGATGCACACGGAATTGCCATGCTTGTACTGCATCCACACACTCTCAATTACATTGCCGTCCTCGAGAGCAAAAAGATATTTTCTCGTGCCGTCCTCCTTAGAGGTCTGATGGGACACTTCCCTTACAGGGCTTAAGGTATAGGAATCCTGCAGCTTCTGTCTCAGGTCTTTTGACAGGTTTGTCATTTCTGAAAAATCCTGCACAAGCTTCTTGTGCATCCACTCGTAGACCTGCGCCGCCCTGAAGTTTTTCTCTCCAAGCTGGGAAAACTCTTCCTTTATTTCATTTAGCGAAAGCGATCTGATATCCTTCATTTATCCCTATCTGCTTACTTTCTGCAGACTTCATGCCTTTCTGCAGACTTCATGCCTTTCTGAATTTGCTGATGAAAAATCCGTCACATCCGAAGGTTCCCTGAAGGAGCTGAAGCTGTCCTTCTCCTCTTCCCTTAAGCTGCGGCGGCAGACAGTCATCAAAATCCACAGGCTCAAGTCCAAGACTCTTTATATACTCAAACTGATCCCTGTTTTCCTGCGGACTAACTGTACAGGTACTGTAAATCAGAGTTCCACCCTTCTTCACATATCTGACAGCCGTGTCAAGAATCTCACGCTGAAGAGCAGCAAGTTCCTCTATATCTTCTGGTCTTACTCTGTATTTCACATCACTCTTGCGCCCGAGAACACCGAGCCCGGAGCAGGGCAGATCTGCAAAGACAATGTCCGCACTCTCTATATCCTCATCCCTGAGCGTTCTGGCATCCCATACAAGAGTATCAATATTTTCAAGTCCAAGCCTCTCGATGGTATCTTCGATAAGCTCTGTCTTATTCTCCGACTGGTCCCTCGCCGACACATGCCCCGTTCCATTAAGGAGCTGCGCCAAATAAGCAGCCTTTCCTCCTGGAGCAGCACAAAGGTCTATACACACATTGCCCTTTTCAGGTGCGGCAACAAGAACGCTAAGCTGCGAGGCTGCATCCTGTACCGTGCAGTACCCATCGACAAATGAAGACAGTCTTCCCGGAACTGTTCCCTCAGGAAGCACAACCGCACTGCCCAGTACTTCGTGATGCGCGGCGGCGACTCCCTCCTCTGCAAGTTTTTCAATAAGTTCATCAGCCGTTATCCCCACCGGTCTCACTGTAAGTGGTGCCCTCTCAAGAGAAGACGCAAGCATTTTTTCAGCCATCTCAATGCCATACTCAGAAGTGAACATATCAACAATCCACTCTGGGCATGAATATCGCTGGCTAAGACTTAACTCGCCTTCAATCTCATCAAAATCCATCCTGTCAAGATTCCTCAGGACGCCGTTAACAAATCCTGAAAGGTTGGAGAACTTTCTCTTCTTGGCAAGCTTGACTGCCTCATTGATAACAGCCGAGGACGGCACGCTGTCCATATACATAAGCTGGTAAAGACTCATTCTCATCAGCTGACGGACTAACGGCTTCATTTTTTTCACCTTGACAGACGACACCCTGTCGATAAAGTAGTCAAGTGTGATTCGGCGTTCAACAGTGCCCTCCGAAACAGCCTTGATGAAGGAGCGTGAATGGTCCGGGAGATAATCATACTTATCAAGAACCTGCCTGATGATAAGGTTAAGAAACGTCCCCCGCTCATTCTCAAGAAGAATATCCAGTATCAGTTCTCTCTCATTCACAGTACTGCTCATGAAGGAAGCACCTCTCCATCTGTCATCTGATTGCCCCGTAGGAATGAACCGGTATCCATTCTCTTCTTACCCTCAAGCTGAAGGCTGAGGATTTCAAGTGCACCATCACCAGTCTTAACACAGAAGGAATTCTTCGTGATATCAAACACAGTTCCGCTAGGAAGTCCCGCTCCTGTATTATATACGGACTTTACCTCCCAAATTTTAAGTGTCAGGCCATCTCTCTTTGTAAACGCGCTGGGCCACGAGTTGAGGCCGCGTATCAGGCGGTCAAGCTCCGCCGTACTTTTTGAAAAATCAATTATTCCAAGATCCTTTGTGAGCATCTTAGCGTAGCAGCTCTCCTCATCATTCTGCTTCTCCCCAGACAGGCTTTCACTCTCAATGAGTGGCAGATTGTCTGCCAGAAGTCTGGCTCCTGCAACGGCAAGCTTGTCATGAAGACTGTCACCAGTCTCCGTGTCTGTGATGGGCACTACAACCTTCGCAAGCATGTCTCCCGTATCAAGGCCGACATCCATCTTCATCAGCGTCACGCCACTCTCCTTCTCTCCGTCGATAATCGACCACTGGATGGGCGCTGCTCCCCTGTATTTAGGAAGCAGAGACGCATGTACATTGACGCAGCCAAGCCTTGGCATATCAAGAATCTCCTTGCTGAGAATCTGGCCGAAGGCAGCCACAACGAACAGGTCTGCCGGATATTTTTTAAG
>DCHL01000170.1:10483-15567 GCA_002317595.1 Lachnospiraceae bacterium UBA1753
ACAACCAGCAGAACCTCATGTCCAGCCTCCACAATTGCCTCAAGAGATGCGACTGCAAAGTCAGGAGTTCCCATAAAAACTATCTTCATAAGGATTATTCCTCCTCGTAATCATCGTCAAGTGGAGCGACATCCATAAGAGGACCTTCCACCTTCTCAACATAGAGATGACCATCAAGATGGTCCAGTTCATGGCAGATTGCTCTTGCGAGAAGTCCTGTTCCCTCAACCTCAGCAGGCTCAAACTTCTCATCAAGGTACACTGCCTTCACATAGTCGGGTCTTGTAACAATTCCAGTCTTGCCTGGGACTGAAAGACAGCCCTCGTTGCCGGTCTGCTCTCCTGATGACTCAACAATGCGGGGATTGATCATGATATATGGTCCATGCTCATCACCCACATCAATGACAACAATCCTCTTAAGTATTCCTACCTGGGGTGCAGCGAGTCCTACGCCGTCCGCCTCATACATTGTCTCAAGCATATCGTTAATGAGGATGACATTGCGCTCTGTGAGCTCAGCCACCTCCTTGCATACCTTTCCAAGAATCTCCTCACCCTGTTCCCTGATGTTTCTGATTGCCATTTTCTCCACCTTTCTTTATCAAAAAATAACCGAATTATACATCTCCAAAATCAGTAGCCGCTCTGAGGGTCAAAGTCAAAGAACACATTGACATTGCCCTGCTTCCTGCCCATGAATTCCTGCTCAATCATATCCTTCACGAGGACAAGGTTCTCATACTCCTCAGACTTCACATACAGTACCTGCCTGTAGATATCATTGATGTACGCAATTGATGCAGGTGAGGGGCCAATAATCCTGACTGGTATTTTTTTCTCCGAAAAAATATCTGTGGCAAGTCCTGCCGCCTTCCCCGCCATATCCTTCGCCGTCTTCTCAGCCCTGTCCTTTGAGGGCGACTCAAAAAGAACTGCCAGCATGTGATGAGCCGGCGGATAATCAAGGAGCTGCCTGTATGCTATCTCCTGGTTATAGAAGCCGATGTAATCCTGCTTTGCTGAAGCCACAATGTGCGGATCCTCCGGCGAGTAGGTCTGTATCACGACCTCCCCCGGCCTGTCGCCTCTTCCGGCCCTTCCCGCCGCCTGTGTGAGTAGTTCGAAGGTTCTCTCCCCCGCCCTGTAATCAGAGGCGTGCAGCGACATATCAGCCACAATCGCTCCAACCAGCGTGACCTTAGGAAAATCATGTCCTTTGACAATCATCTGCGTTCCTATGAGAATGTCCGCTTCCTGGTTTGCAAATGCGGCGAGTATCTTCTCATGGCCGTCCTTGCCGCGCGTCGTGTCCATATCCATCCTGAGGCACTTCGCTTCAGGGAATGTGCGCTGGACGAACAGTTCAATAGCCTCAGTACCTGCCTTCATTGCACCGACATACTTGGAGCCGCAGCTCTTGCATTCCTTAATGTAGGGCTCAGAATAACCACAGTAGTGGCATATGAGCCTTCCATTTCTATGAATTGATAACGAGACATCACAGTGAGGACATCTCACGGTCTTTCCACACGCCCTGCAGGATAGAAAGCCCGCATAACCGCGCCGGTTCAGGAACAGCATAACCTGCTCCTTCCTTGAAAGCCTGTCCCTGATTTTTTCCACAAGGGCTCTGCTAAAGGGTGTCTTATTGCCCGCCTTCAGCTCCTCGCGAAGGTCCACAATCTCCACATCAGGGAGCACACCGCCCGTTGCCCTCTCAGTCATCTCATAGAGCTTATATTCGCCCTTCTGCGCCCTGTAATAGGAATCCACAGAAGGAGTTGCCGAGCCGAGGACTACCAGTGCATTGCAGAGCCTTGCACGCTCAATTGCCGTCTCCCTCGCATGATACTTCGGAGTCTGCTCACTCTTGTAACTGCCCTCGTGCTCTTCATCAATAACGATTATCCCAAGCTTTGCAAGCGGGGCAAAAAGTGCCGAGCGGGGTCCAATGACCACATCAAGCTCGCCGCGCCTTGCGCGTTCAAACTGGTCATAACGCTCACCAGGAGAAAGCCTCGAGTGAAGAGTCGCAACCCTGTCACCAAAGCGTCTGTAGAATCTCATGACAGTCTGGTAAGTGAGTGATATCTCAGGAATGAGGACAATTGCCTGCTTTCCGCTTCTGACAACCTCCTCAACTATATCAATGTAGACTTCAGTCTTTCCGGAACCCGTGACACCGCGAATGAGTGACACACCGCCATTCCCGGCCCTGAAATCAGAAAGTATGCCTTCCACTGCCCTGCGCTGTCCTTCATTAAGCACATGGCCCTTTGTCATGACCTCGTCACGGCCCATGGTATTCCTGTAGATTCTCTTTGAATTCTCGGCGCAGACTCCCTGTTCCACCAGTGCCTTGATAACAGAAGACGAACAGCCAAGCTTATCTGTCACAAGTCCTCTGGGGATTTCCTTCTGCTCCATCAGTTCCCGAAGCAGTCTGAGTCTTGCAATCTGATGCTTCTTTTCATACAGTGTAAGCTTTTCTGTCCAGAGCGTCTCATCACCTGCAAGTGAAAGAAATTTAACTTCCTTCTTTCCAATCTTCCCCTTCACAGGAAATACAACCCTTAAGGCAGATGCCAGTGTTGAGCCATAGTTATGACTCATCCATGCGGCAAGCTTCACAAGCGCAGACTCAACGAGTTCAGAGCCCGTAACGACACTCGCAATATCTTTTATTCTCTCCTCTTCAATTACAGGTCTGTCTGACAGCCCAAGCACGTAGCCCTTGACCACCCTGCCGCCATTTCCAAACGGAATCTCGACAGTGCTTCCGGGCACTACCTGCCCCAGCATGGATTCAGGAATCCTGTACTGAAAGGTCTTTTCCAAATTTCTAGATGTGATATCAATTGCGATATCTGCATACAGCGTATTATCCGTCACGCGTTAAGCTCCTCAAGAACTTCTGCGATGAGCTCGCGCTCATCCATATGATTTTTTACACCCTTGATCTCCTGGTAATCCTCATGACCCTTTCCGGCAAGGACAATTACATCACCCTTGCGTCCGTGCTCAATCGCATACTTGATTGCGCTCTTGCGGTCGCAGATCTCGACGTATTCTCCGTCAGTCTTACCAATTCCAATCTTGATATCATTTATGATATCCTGGGGCTCCTCAAACCTCGGGTTATCCGATGTGATGATGGTCAGGTCTGCAAGCCTTCCTGACACCTCACCCATCTCATAACGGCGAAGCTTCGACCTGTTACCGCCGCATCCAAACAGACACACAAGCCTTCCAGGTTCATATTCCCTGAGAGTCGTAAGAAGGCTCTCGAGCGCCATCGCATTGTGTGCGTAATCAATCATCAGCGAGAATTCATCAGACACCTTTACAAGCTCAATACGGCCCTTAACCTTGGCCTCAGTAAGCGCTGCACTGATATCATCCACAGAAGCGCCAAAATGGTCGCAGATTGCGATTGCGCAGAGTGCATTATACACAGAAAATCTTCCAGGCATGTTAAGGACAGCGTCCATACCCACCTTGCCAGAAACCTTAAATTCAACACCCAGGTGCCCGCCACCGTTAATCAGCTTCACATCGCCGGCCCTGTAGTCACAGCCCTCACCAAAGCCGTAGGTCTCAAGCCTGCAGGTATGTCCCTGCGTAACTTTTTCAAAATGAGCATCATCGCCATTTGCAATACCTGTAACGCACTGCTTGAAGAGAAGTCCCTTGCATCTCATGTAATCATCAAAATCCGTGTGCTCGCCAGGTCCGATATGGTCTGGCTCAATATTGGTGAAAATACCATAGTCAAAAATAAATCCCTGGGTGCGGTGGAGCATGAGTCCCTGGGACGAAACCTCCATGACCACTGTGTCAAGACCAGCCTCCACCATCTTGGCAAAGGTCTCCTGAAGCACATATGACTCAGGTGTTGTATTGCCCGCCGGATAATGCTCATCCCCAATGATGGACTCGATTGTTCCAACAAGGCCAACCTTTCTACCTGCATTCTCAAGAATGGACTTTACAAGGTATGTGGTAGTTGTCTTTCCCTTTGTTCCTGTGACACCGATTGTGGTGAGCGACTCTGCAGGATATCCAAACCATGCTGCAGACAGGAACGCAAGTGCATACCTGGTATTCTCAACCCTTATTACAGTTGTTCCTTCAGGAACCTTCACAGTCTTAGCCACAACAACTGCAACCGCGCCGTTCATTGCAGACTGTGCCGCAACAGTGTGACCATCGAACTGAGTTCCCTCTATACATACAAAGAGGCTTCCCTCTTTCACCTTCCTGTTATCATAAACAAGGCTATCGATATCAATGTCTGTACTTCCCTGCTCGAGGGTGTACTCAAGTTTTTCCAAAAGCTCTGATAATTTCTTCATAAAATCATTCCTTTCCAAAAAATCAAGCCTGTGTCATTCCTGCCCGGAGGACATTGCCTCCTCAATAAAATCACATCTCTGGGCCAGCCATGCCATAACCCACTCAGTCTGTGTATCAAAGGTCGACTCTCCCATCCATTTCAGGATATGATTGTTCTGTTCCACTCCCAGCACATCCCATCTGATGAAGTTCATATTGGCAGACTGCCTGATATTCTCAATCCGTTCAGGGATTTCATACACACACTCAGAAAAAATATCCTTAAGGTCCTCTTCCTCATATACTCTTCTAACTTCAGCCACGAAAGCCTTATTCTTGAAAAGCGGCACAAACCATTCTTCTTCGCGTACAGCCCAGTTAGTAGGATACAGATAGTCAGGTCCTCTCTCGAAGGGTTCAACCACGCCTGCAGTCCTGTCCATGTCCCACACCGGACCAACTTCCATCACGCCTTCATCTGCATGCCAGATTGTGTAGAAGCTGCGTGATGTGGCATCTGTATTCTTTGCAAATTCCTGGACCCAGTAGTATCTTGCAAAGCTTGTAAGATCAATATCACTCAAAGGATCATCCTCTGAGGCAGTCTCAATTTCCGTGATAAAATGCTGCGCAATTGCCAGCGCTTCATCGGTCTTTCCATCATCAAGATTATCCATAACCTCCACGACGCTGGTATATTCATCCCTGAAGGTCTCTGACACTACAGGATGACTGTTCTCATCCTG
>DCHL01000049.1:0-7457 GCA_002317595.1 Lachnospiraceae bacterium UBA1753
CTCTGGAAGCAACTCAGGACAAAGCCTGGAAAAGAAAAATGAGAAAAATAAAAAAATGACTAAAGTTTTCTGATAAGCGTTACGATAACCTTTATGTAAGAAGTGAATGGATTTCACGGTCGACACACCAAGGAAGGAGAAAAAGGATATGAGAATTCAAGCGTATTCGCAGGTGCAGCAGCTTTATAACACACAGAAGAGCACCAAGACTTCTTCCACTACTAAGGTATCCCGCAAGGATGCCCTTGAGCTTTCAAGCATTGGAAAGGATTTCCAGACAGCAAAGAAAGCAGTGAGTGAGGCTTCGGATATCCGCGAGGATGTCACAGCTCCTATCAAGGCACAGGTTCAGAATGGAACCTATGAGGTAAGTGGAGAGTCATTTGCAGAGAAGCTCATCGCGAAGTACAACGCCCGGTAACATAGCAGACCGGGCGCTGCACTTTTAATGCGGAGCAGAATTAAGGATGCGGAGCAGAATTGAGGATGCAGAGCAGAATTAAGGATGCAGAGCGAAAATTAAGGGAGGACAGAGCGAGTGGCAAGTTTAATTGATGATTTCATTGACACACTTGATAAAGAAGATATCGAGTACAGACAGCTGCTTGAGATGTCCAGAAGGAAGACCAAGATTATCGTCAAGGGTGACGTTGAAGGTCTTTCAAAAATCACGGATGAAGAACAGGTTGTAGTTGAAAGGATCAGTCATCTCGACAAGCATAGGATTGAGGTGCTGAATGATATAGCTACCGTATTGAACAAGGATGTTCACAACTTGAAGGTGCCCGAATTAATAGCCCTGCTGGCCAGACAACCTAAGGAACAGGGAAGGCTCAGCGAGGTCTATGACAGACTGAAGAAGACAGTCGAAGAGATGAAGGCAGTAAATGATCAGAACAGACATCTGATAGAACTGTCGCTGGATATGGTTCAGTTTGATATGAATCTGATTCAGGCAATGAAGAGGGGACCGGAGACCGGAGACTATAACAGCGCAGGCGGTTACAGTGATTCCGGTATGATGAGTGGCAGGAGCCGCTTTGATTCAAAGAGTTAACTGTGGGAAAGAAGTTCCCGCGGAGGTGAATTATGCCGTTAATGGGTAGCCTTTATGTGGGCGCTTCTGGTTTGCAGACAAGCCAGAATGCCCTCCATACAACTGCACACAACCTGTCTAACATTGATACGACAGGATACACACGTCAGCAGGTTGTACAGGCTGACAAGTCTTATAACACGGTCGGTACTGCGCACATATCTAACCAGCAGACCGGCCTTGGTGTATCCTATGCCAAGGTACGCCAGGTGAGAGATTTCTTCCTGGACAAGTCATATAGGCTTGAGGCAAGCCGATCTTCCTATTACGACAATTCATATAAGATTGCGACAGAGGTTGAAGTACTTTTCGGTGAGATGGAAGGCGTCGAGTTCCAGGAAGGATTGACGGATTTAAAGACAGCAATCCAGGAGCTTCAGAAGGATCCCACCAATGCAACTAACCAGGGTCTGCTTGTAAGCAAGGCCAACTCATTCATTGAGAGGGCACAGGCTGTATACAATGGACTCGCTTCATATCAGGACACCCTGAATGTTCAGATTGGCGATACTGTTGAGGAAATCAATGATATCGGAAAGAAAATATGGGACCTGAATCAGAAGATTGTTGCCATTGAGGCAGGCAATCAGGAAGAGGCGAACGACCTTAGAGATGCAAGAAATGATCTGCTTGACCAGCTGGCAGGACTTGCAAAGATTGATTATTCAGAAGATGTTTACGGTGCAGTAACTGTTCAGATAGAGGGCGTCGATTTCGTCACAAGAGGATATGTGAGTCCTCTGGAGCTTGAGCAGGATGAGAAGACAGGCTTCTACAGTGTTGTCTGGCAGCAGAATTCGGATTTTAATGGCAACAAGATTAAGGTCTTTGACCTTGAGAGGGAAATCTCTTCTGAGACCAATACAGATACGGGTGGACTTAAGGCACTCCTTATCCTAAGAGGAAGTGACAGGGGAACCTACAGGGACATTCCGGTAGCTCCTGAAAAGGATGATTATCCAAAGACTATTGAGCTCACATATGAACGCGCCGTGGATCTTCACAAGAAGGGAATCCTCACAGGTGCTGTCGGAGTCGAGACAGACTATCCGAAGAGTGAGACAATCACCTATTCACAGGGTGTTCAGATATATGACGATGAAGTTGCCACCTACAACAGTACGGTCAATAAGTCACTGCTTCAGAACACGATGGCTGAATTTGATAAGCTCATCAATGGAATCGTGACTGGACTGAATGAGATTCTCAATCCTACAAAGGATGAGGATGGAAATCCTCTGACAGAGACTAAAGGCATTAATCTTTTCCTCAGAAATAATGTGGACGAGCAGAAGACAACAGCGATGCCTGATGAAGAGGATGACGAAGAGCAGATCACCTGGTGGACAACAGCCAACTTAAAGGTTAACCCTCTGCTGCTTCAGCAGTACGCATACCTTGGATCTACAGTCAAGGCAGATGGCTCATATACTAATGGATTCACTACACTGGATGGCAAAGAGGACAGGGCTAAGGCAGATGCAATGAAGGGCCTGTTTGATAACGATTTTGCTCCTCTTAATCCCAATGTCAGCAATACTTCGAACTTCATGTCGTATTACAACAACATGGTGGGTGAGCTGGCTACGACAGGTAATGTATACAAGAACATGTCTGAGACGCAGCAGGAAACAGTTGAGGCAGTTGATTCGGCCCGTCAGCAGGTTGTCGGCGTATCTGACAACGAGGAACTGACCAACATGATTATGTTCCAGAATGCATACAATGCATCCAGCCGATATATTAATGCGATTAACGAGATGCTTGGACATATCATCCAGACACTCGGAACCTAATTTTTTATAATAATGCATCAGGAGACTGGTGCAATGAAACAGGAAGGGGCGTGAGATAATGCCTTCACAGTTTTTCGGACTTCAAATTGGATATAGCGGACTTACGGCATATCATGCAGCCTTGCAGACAACAGGCAACAACATTGCCAATGTTGAGACCGAAGGTTATAGCAGGCAGAGAATCACACAGAGAGCTTCTGATGCTCTCAGAACCCATACAACCTACGGTATGGCCGGTGCTGGAACGACCGTTGAGTCAATTGACCAGATTCGCAATGCCTACTATGACATCAAGTTCAGGAACACGACAGCTTCACTCGGTGAGTACGAGGTAAAGGCTGAGTACATGAAGCAGATTGAGAATTATTTCAACGATGACGGAGAAACTTCAATCGGATTCTCAACTCTCTACAGCAAGTTTTTCAACGCCCTTGAGAATGTGCAGAACAATCCCGGAGATGTATCTACAAGGACAGCCTTCATTGGACAGGCGCAGGGACTGGCAGAGTACTTCAATGCACTTTCAGAGGAGATGACAACCCTTCAGCTTGATGCAAATACTCAGATTAAGGATGCCGTTGATCATATTAACGCAATCGCAGCTGAGATTACGACGCTGAACAAGCAGATTAACATTATTGAGATAAAGGGTATCGCGGCTAATGAACTGAGAGATCAGAGAAATCTTCTCATTGATGAGCTTTCAAAGTATGTTGATGTGACAGTCACAGAGGACCCTATCTATTCCGACAAGGATAATACTGTTGAATCAGGTGCGCACAGATACATCGTCAACATTTCAGGAACACAGACACTGGTCGATGGATATGATTACAGGACTCTCGAGTGTGAAGCAAGGGGAGTCGGGAATAAAATTAACCAGTCAGATGCAGACGGCCTTTATGACATCGTATGGAGCGACACCAAGATGGCATATTATCCCGTTGGTGTTGGCTACAGCGGACAGCTTTCGGGACTTCTTCAGATAAGGGATGGAAATAACAACGAGTACTTCCACGGCAAGATCACTGAATTCACCAAGGCTGCTGACCCTACAGGCAATGCAACTGTATCTATCAAGGCCGATGCTGAGTATCTTCAGGAACTCGATAAGCTGACTTTGAATGGGACAGGATCAATAGTCCTCAGAAATACTTCATTCAGATATGACAGCTTTACCGTTGAAAACCATGCTGACGGCACAAGCACCTACACCTTTACTCTTTCGAATGATGAGTACCAGGAGAACAAGACATCCAAGGTGGTTGTTGAGAATATGAAAGATTCAAACGCCAGAGTCGGCTCGGCAGTTGACTATCAGGGAATTCCATACTACATGGAGCAGATGAATGAGTGGGTGAGGTCT
Source organism: Lachnospiraceae bacterium UBA1753 (assembly GCA_002317595.1). Taxonomy (GTDB): domain Bacteria; phylum Bacillota; class Clostridia; order Lachnospirales; family Lachnospiraceae; genus UBA1753. The sequence continues at coordinate 4,259 of DCHL01000049.1, forward strand.
TTTGCAGAGGTATTCAATGATATTGAGCAGAAGGGCGAGGACGTGTATGGCACCAGTCTTGCGGCTGAGCAGAGAGCATTCTTTGTTGCAGAGAATATCACAGACAGTACCGCTGACTACAATTTTACTGAGGCAAAGGACACAGTGATTTCCAGCACGTCGGATTCATATTATCTCCTGACTGCAGGCAATTTCAAGGTGAATGGCAGTATTGTTGAGGATGCCGGCAAGATGTCAACTACATCAAAGCAGGGTGACATCAACCTCGATGACAGCGACATAGTTGACGAGCTTGAGACAATCAAGAACCAGAAGAATTTCTTCCGTGGATGTACGGCTTCAGAATTCCTCAACTGTGTACTCGGGGACATTGCACTCAACGCAAATTCAGCCAACAATTTTGAGAGTAATTTTTCCAACATTCAGGCAGCAATAGCGAACCAGAGACTGTCTGAATCGGGAGTTGATGACGATGAAGAGGCACTTGATTTAGTAAAATATCAGAATGCATATAATCTTTCTGCTAAGATGATTCAGATTATGACCGAAATATATGACAGACTGATACTTGAAACGGGAGTCTGATTTACTGATCCCCGATGTATGATTTAAGACCCTAAGGAGGTATTCATATGAGAATTACAAGTAAGATGATGAACAATAATTCCCTTACGAATATCAATAAGAACAAGACTTATCTTGATAAACTGAATAACCAGCTTGCTTCTGAGAAGAAGATTACGAGACCTTCTGATGATCCGGTTATTGCAATCAGGGCTCTCAAGCTCAGAGCCAATGTGTCTGACATCACTCAGTATTATGACAAGAATACAAATGATGCGAGCGCATGGCTTCAGGCTACCCAGGATGCGATTGAGAGCACGAAGAAGATTCTCACATCCATGAAGGCACAGTTCACACAGGGTGCAACGGGAACCAATACCACTGAGTCGAGGAAGGCAATCCTTCAGGAACTCAAGGCACTGCGTGATCAGATATATGATGATGGTAATGCGGATTATGCTGGAAGGACAATTTTTACCGGATACAGAACTGGTTCAAAGCTCACCTTCCAGAGCCAGGACGATCTCAATCTCCAGTATACCGGAATTGAAGAGAGCTTCTCAGCTGATGACATGGATGAGATAACCTACGTTGCAGGCAAGCTTGATACGGCTACGCAGGTTGTTCCTGCTGATACGACCGCAACGGCTTCTCAGACGGTTACGTCAACGACAGCTGCAAGAATCCGTCTATCTTATGCAGGACTTGATAATACAGCGCCTACACTCACAATCGGGGGGACAGCAATCACACCGACGATTAAGACAAAGGCAGATGACGCCTATACACCTGGCGATGACGATGTATATTTCATTCCTGAGACAGGCGAACTCATTCTTGGAAAAAATGTGGCAGATACTGTAAATTCATCGACGGATGATAACGTGGTTCAGATATCTTATGACAAGTCATCATGGAAGGTTGGAGACCTGAGACCTGAGCACTATTTTAACTGTACTAATGCGACCGATGGAATTGTCTATGATAATAATGATCCTCAGGCAATCAACTACGACGTGAGCTCAAATCAGGAAATGCAGATCAACACTTATGCGTCCCAGCTTTACACCCACAGCATTGGAAGGGATATCGATGAGATGATAAGTGCCATTGAGGATGTCGATGCAGCATCAACCAAGATTGATAAGCTTAAGAGCATGCTTGAGAAGGATAACCTGACTGACACTGAGAAGGCAAATATCCAGTCGACGCTTGACGCAGCCCAGAAGGAATACGACCTTGCAAGCAACAAGATGCAGAAGATGTTTGAGAACGGACAGACACGTTTCGACAACCATATCTCAACCACAGTTCTCGCAGGCACAGAGTGCGGAACAAGAATTGAGAGACTTGACCTCGTGAAAAACCGTCTCATGGAGCTCAAGACAACGGCAAATGAGCTTGCAGACGCCAATGAGAATGTTGAACTTACTGATGTCGCCATCTCTGCTTCAGAGGCTGAGCTTACATATCAGGCAGCACTTATGGCCACAGGAAAAATCAACCAGCAGTCATTGCTGAATTATATTTAGGAATAGTAGTAATTAGCACTTTCTAAAAGGAGGTAGGATATGCTTATTAAAACAAAAGTATTCGGGGAAGTTGACATTGCTGATGACAAGATCATCACACTCGACAATGGTATTATCGGATTCCCTGACTTAAAGCATTTTGCACTTATACATAACTCGGAGAAGTCTGATGGAAAGATGGGCTGGTTCGTATCAGTCGAGGAGCCGGGATTTGCAATGCCCGTCATGGATCCCCTTGTAGTTGTGGCTGATTACAATCCCACAGTTGAGGATGAGATTCTTGCTCCCATCGGAAACTTAAATCCTGATGATATGCTTGTTCTTGTCACTGTTACAGTGCCCAAGGATATAAAAAATATGACAGTCAACCTCAAGGCACCCATTATTATCAATGCGGCTGAGAGAAAGGCTGTTCAGGTCATCGTTGAGGATGATTATCAGGTTAAGTTCCCTGTCTACGAGATTCTGCAGGCTGCAAAGAAAGGGGGCAATTAAATGTTAGCATTATCTAGAAAGAAAGGCGAAGCCCTCGTCATTAACAACAACATTGAGATCACTGTTCTCGACATCAAGGGCGACCAGGTTAAGATAGGTATCTCCGCTCCCAAATCTGTTCCGATTTACAGAAAGGAAGTATATATCCAGATTCAGGAAGCTAACCAGGCGGCTATGTCCGGTGAGGCTGCAGATGCACTTGCAGACCTGTTCTAATATGGGTGATTTGCCATGTCTCAATTTGAGCCATGGCTTTCTGATTTTTTAGAAATCTGATTTTTTGAGGCGGCAGAGATGAAAAAAATAGCTGAAATAGAGGCTCTTAAAACAATAATAGATGAGTATGCTGCAAACATTCTGGTTAATGAAAAGGCAGGGGCAGCAAAGCTTCTCCCCGAGCTGGCAGCAGAACTTGAGAAGGTGATTCTCCTGGTAATCAGTTACTATGATAAGCCTGAGATGAGTGCCCTAAAGGAGGACAGGAACTACTGGACGGGGCAGCTTGGGCGGATTCTTGGCGCGGTTGAGCAGCAGGACGGCTTTCTAATTTACGATTCGCTGGTGAATGAGCTTGTGGCCAATCTTGACTTATTTGTCACTCAGGCAAC
>DCHL01000049.1:7543-16980 GCA_002317595.1 Lachnospiraceae bacterium UBA1753
GCGTGAAAAGACGCAGAGATATATGGGATAATATGATTAGTGCAGGTATTGAGAGAATTGAAGACAGAAAGGTCCTTTACGCAGTGAAGGATGACGTGCTGTTCCAGCTTGATTCGATGTATGAATCTGAGAGGATGCTGGATATATGGGCAGGTAAGATTTCGGCGGCCTACTACACCAAGGTGTTCATGTTCGGTGTGGGCAACGGCATGTATGTGAGGAAGCTTCTTGAGACTGTGGGGAGTGAAGGCCATATTTTTATCTATGAACCCGACGACACTATCCTTGCGGCAGCATTTCAGGAGTTCGGGCTTGAAAAGCTCCTTACGGACCCACGAGTGCAGCTCCTTAGAAGGGCTGATGAGAGCGGTGAGGAGGATCTGTTTACCGTGCTCGGAGGGCTGATTGAGTATTCGGACCTTGCGACCATGAAGGTGGTGACATACCTTAACTACGATGTGCTCTATCCCGCGGAGTATAAGTACTTCATAGAGACCGTCCTTCAGATTAAGGATTCTGTGGCAACGAACCGCCGCGTTTATGAGCGGTTTGCAAAATACTATGTTGTAAATGCGATAAACAACGCGAAGACACTTGCCATTTCAAAGGATATAAACGAGCTGAAGAGGGAACTCCCCTGCGGATATACAGGACTTATTGTTTCCGCTGGTCCTTCGCTCACAAAAAATATTGAACTCATAAAGGAGATGAGAGGGAAGGCTTTCATTGTCGCAACTGACAGTGCGGTCAAGGTGCTGCTGCAGCATGACATCGTGCCGGATATTTTTGCCAGTGTTGACCCGAATAAATCGCCTAAGCACTTTGATCTCGATATCATAAAGAGGATACCGATTATCTGTGAGTACGTGAGCTGCCCTGGAGCGATGGAGGGCCATCAGGGACCGTTCTTCTATTCGAGGTCTGAGGACTTTTACATCAACAGGTTTATCGACGAGAGATATATTCCAGTGATGACACTTGAAACCGGTGGCTCAGTTGCCTGCAACTGCATGAGCTTCCTGATTAAGACTGGCGCGGAAAAAATTGTTATGGTGGGTCAGGACCTGGCTTACACTGACAACAAATCCCATGCAGATGGTGCGACGAGGGCAAGCTGGGGACTTGACCTTGACACGGGAAGCGTTATGGTCGAGGGTATTGACGGCAATCCGATAAAATCATCCGGGGAGTTTGAGCACTATCGGAGATGGATTGAGCGAACGATTGCCCAGTACCCTGAGATTGAATTCATCAATGCCACTGAAGGTGGAGCAAGGATTCATGGCGCTAAGGAGATGACGCTTCGCGCAGTTATCGATGGACTTTCTGATGAGGATTTCGACTTCGGAGCAGCAATCAATATGAGCGGCGAGTTGATGTCGGAGGAGAACAGCACTGAGTTCCTCAAATATATGGAGAATGTCAAGGGTGAGACTGAAAAAATCAGGGACAATCTGAAACTTGTAATCCGGATATATGAGGACCTCTATCAGATGGCGGCGGAACGTAAGTATCAGAATAACCAGTTCAAGCGTCTCTATGACTCCGGCCGTGAGATTATCGAAAACACCACAGGAATAAAATCCTTCTACTACGCAGAGTGCATGGTTCAGGAGGAGATTACCCAACTGATGAAAAAGGTGGTAATCGAGGACGGCGATGAGGCCCATCAGCTTAAGGCGGGAATCAGTGAGAGCCTTGAGCGAATGAAGCTGTTTCTGATAGGCTCAGAGAGAGTTCTTGAGATATTGTGAAAAAATTGAGCATTTTTATTGTATTATTAAATTTGTGGTAAAGAATTACAGGGCTCTTGCCGATAGAATGATAAAGAGCCCCAATAGGCAGTTATTTCGCATTCGACATGCAATAACATAAATTAACGAGCTAGGCCAGCTCAACATATCACATGGAGGTGATTATTATGGCAATAGAACCTATTTCAGCAACTCCGGCATTTCAGACAATAAGCACAACACAGTCACAGCCGGTATCAAAGCCAGCAGAGAACACAGCAGCCAAGGAAGGCGAGGCACTGCAGGACATCGCGATCAGACCTGACGCACAGACAGTAGCCGTAGACTATGCCCATAAGTCCGCAGAGGATGGTGAGAATGGTCAGGGACAGAGCCCTCAGGACGAGGCCGCACAGCAGAAGGAAAATGACAAGATCAAGAAGGCAGTAGAGGATCTCAACAAGAAAATGGACCATTCTGTTGCTAAGTTTGGTATTCATGAGAAGACCAACAGAATCACAATTAAAATTGTTGACAAGGACACTGATAAGGTAATTAAGGAACTGCCCCCTGAGAAGACGCTTGATATGATTGCTAAGGCATGGGAGATGGCAGGCCTTCTTGTAGATGAAAAGCGATAAGGATGTGATATAGATGTCAATTAGATTAACAGGTATGGCCTCAGGTCTTGATACAGAATCAATGATTACTGACCTCATGAGTGCCTATAGCAAAACAAAACAGAAGAAGGTTTCGACGGCTACCAAGTATTCCTGGAAGATGGATGCCTGGAGCTCTCTTAACAAGAAGATAAGCAGTCTTTATACAAAGCAGCTTGGAAATCTCAGATTTTCAGATGCATATAAGTCAAAGAAGACCACAGTGTCAGACTCTTCAAAGGCTTCTGTAATTGCGAGTTCATCAGCAGTTACAGGATCACAGAAGATGGCTGTGGCACAGATGGCGCAGGCTGGTTACCTCACAGGCGGTAAGCTCACAAAGGAAGGTGGCGGAAGCGTAACATCGGCAACCAAGCTTTCCGAACTCTCTGGCTATTCAGCAATCGGAAGCACCTCGATTGAGGTAAACGGAAAGACTATAGCTATTGATGAGAACACGACGGTAGGTAGTCTTACCAGTAGTCTTGCAAATGCTGGACTCAACGCTAATTTTGATGCCAACAACAGCAGAATCTTCGTAAGTGCAAAGGAATCAGGCGAAGCCAGTGATTTCAATTTCACTGCAAACAGCACGGACGGACTTAAGGCTCTTGCCTGCTTCGGTCTTCTTACCGACAGCACTTCAGCAAGAAATGCATACAAGGCAGATGCAGACCTGTACGATTCGGCAACAGGCGCCCTTAAGAATAATGCAGACGTGGCAGCAAGACTTTCAGAGCTTGAGACTTCTATCAAGGGTACCTACGAGAAGAATGCAATCGCAGCAGAGACAGCCCTTCAGAAGAATAAGTTCTATGACAATATCAAGGATGACCTTGCAGGCGGCGCGGCAGTGCTTGATAGCCTCGAGGCAGATCTTGACGCTCAGATTGAGGCTGAGACTGATGAGGACAAGAAGAAGGAACTCGAGGCAGATAAGGCGGCAATCGCTTCTGCAAGAACAAATCTTCAGACCTACAATGATAATTCTGCTAAGGCACTTGATTCAGATGGAATCACAGCTGAAGCTACAGCCCAGCTCACAGCAAAGGCAGCCGCAGCAAGTTCTGCATATAATGGCGGAATGTCAGCCTACACAGCAGGCACAGCAAGTGCTACTGCAGTTAAGCAGAAGGGACAGGATGCCAAGATTTACTTAAATGGAGCAGAGTTCACAAGCACCAAGAACAGCTTCGATATCAATGGACTTACAATCACTGTTACAGGAACCACCCTTAATGATGCTGGCAAGGCAAAGGCAGCAGCGGGAGAAGAGATTTCTGAGGATGACTGCAATACACTTGACCTTACCACAGATGTTGATGTAGATGGTGTGTATAACACAATCAAGAATTTCCTGAAGGAGTACAACACTCTCATCAAGGAGATGGACACACTGTTTAATGCAGACTCAGCAAGCAAGTATGATGTCCTCTCTGACGAAGAGAAGGATGCGATGTCCGATACCGAGGTTGAGGCCTGGGATAAGAAGATTAAGGATTCTCTTCTTAGAAGAGACAGTGATCTTGACAGCGTAATCTCGACTCTTAAGACAGGAATGTCAGCGACCTATCAGGTGAACGGAAAGAGTTATTCACTGGCTTCCTTTGGAATCAGTACAATGAGCTACTTCCTTGCTGGCGATAATGAGAAGGGTGTATATCACATCGATGGTGATCCGGACGACCCTGATTCATCTTCAAATGCAGACCTCTTAAAGGCTGCTATTGCAAGTGATCCTGAGGGCGTTCAGTCCTTCTTCACACAGCTTGCAAGCAATATGTACAGTGAGCTTGCTAAGAAGTCCGGAACTACATCAATGAGGAGCTTCGGTAACTTCTACAACGATAAGGAGATGACAACTCAGTATTCGAAGTATCAGACAGCTATTTCTGATTACGAGACTAAGCTCAACAATATTGAGGATAAGTACTATAAGCAGTTCTCTAAGATGGAGACAGCGCTTACAAAGCTCCAGTCAAGCACCTCAGCACTCAGCTCGCTGCTTGGTTCTTAAGACTGAAATGCTAACAGTAATTAATTCTTAAGACAGAAATGCTAATTAAATTTTTTCGGAGAAATTATTATGGCAGTAAATAATCCTTACGCACAGTATCAGAGAAATAAGATTTTGACAGCTTCCCCTGCAGAACTCACCCTTATGCTCTATGAGGGCGCAATCAAGTTCTGTAATGTAGCAATTGCAGGAATTGAGTCAGGTGATATGGAGAAGGCCCACAACAATATCATTAAGGCCCAGAAGATTATTGATGAGTTCAGGTCAACACTGAACCATAAGTATCCTGTGGCTGAAGACTTTGACAATGTGTACAAGTATGTCGGCCGCCTTCTCGTTGATGCAAATGTCAAGAAGGATGCCACCATCCTTGAAGAGGCCCTTACACATCTTCGAACCATGAGAGATACCTGGAAGGAAGTAATGCAGAAGGCTGGAGCAAAGGCGGGGGCATAGTAACGGATGAGCGAGAGCAGTATTTCGATTCTTATAGAGAGTCTTGAAAAGAAGATAAGGGTACTTAACGAGATAAAGGAGCAGAATGAGCTTCAGGCGAAGGCAATAAATGCTGAGGAGTTTGACGATGAGCTTTTCGAGGCTACAATCTCGAAGAAGGAAGAACTTATCACGACTCTTATCTTTCTGGACACAGGGTTTGACAGCGTGTACAACCGTGTGAAGAATGAGCTCTCTGAAAACAAATCTGAGCACGCTTCTGAAATACGTGCGATGCAGGATCTGATTCGTAAGGTGACCGACCTTGGTGTTGAGATCAAGGCTATGGAAAGCCGTAATGAAGTTAATCTGAAAAACAGATTCAGAGGTGAGCACCAGAAGATTAAGCAGTCGAAGGCTACAGTTAAGGCCGTGAGTGGATATTATAAGAGCATGAGCGGTAGGGCTGCCGGTGATTCAAGCAGGCTTGATCAGAAAAAGTAGGATTTTGGGACCGGACGGAGACGTTCGGTCCTGTTTGTATTATCCAGCTGATATTTAGGAGCAGAGCGAGGCTTTCAACCATTCAGAGGGAGACACAGGAGGATGACAATGGGCTTTGATCTTGAGAGATTCATAGGGAAGAATGTGACACTTAGGGATAAGAGTATGTTCCTGTCGGATATTGAGGCAAACAGAGAGCGTCTCATTGAAAAAATAAAAGGAAAGAGCGTCCTGGTTATCGGAGGAGCCGGAAGTATCGGCAGTTCCTATATCCGTGCTGTCCTGGGATTTGGGCCTTCTGAGCTTGTAGTGGTTGATGTGAATGAAAATGGACTTGCTGAGCTTACAAGAGATCTTCGCGGAAGGATGGGAATAAATGTACCTGAGAAATACGTCACATACCCGATGGACTTCTCGAGCCGCGTTTTTGAAAAGATGTTCAGAAAGCACGGTGGATTTGATATCGTTGCGAACTTTTCAGCCCACAAGCATGTGAGAAGTGAGAAGGATATTTTTTCTGTGGAGGCACTTCTCTCCAACAACGTGCTTAAGGCGAAGGGGCTCCTTGATCTGCTTGCGGAGTATCCGCCGGAGGAGTACTTCTGCGTGTCAACGGATAAGGCGGCTAACCCCGTGAATATAATGGGGGCAAGCAAGCGAATTATGGAGGACCTTATTTTTTCATATTCAGATGTGTTCCCTGTGAAGACCGCGAGATTTGCAAATGTTGCATTCTCTAACGGCTCCCTTCCAGATGGGTTCCTTAGAAGAATCGAGAAGCTTCAGCCCATCGGTGCACCTATGGATGTGAGGCGTTATTTTGTGTCGCCGGAGGAGAGCGGACAGATCTGCATGATGTCCTGCATGCTGGGCGAGAACAGGGAAATCTTTTTCCCAAAGCTTCAGGAAGAACAGATGATGACCTTCGATGAGATTGCAAGAAGACTGCTTGGTGAGATGGGATATAAGGTTAAAGAGTGTGCGTCTGATGCTGAGGCAGTTGGCGCTGCTTCGCTTCTTAAGAAGGGTGGACATGAGTACCCCGTTCATTTCTCAGTTTCTGATACCAGCGGGGAGAAGGCGTACGAGGAATTCTTCACGGAGAGTGAGAGCGTTGACATGGACAGGTTCTCATCTCTTGGAATTGTGAAGGAGAAGCCGGTTCCTGATAAGGAGAGGCTTGGACGACTCCTTGAGAGCCTTGCGGATGCATTTGAGGATGATGACGTCAATAAGGAAATGATAGTCAGAATAATCAGTGAGTACCTGCCGGAGTTTTCACATATTGAGACCGGCAAGGGGCTTGATGGAAAGCTGTAGTGGAAGACACGAAGCTTGTAGAAAGGCTTGAAGGATGCAGGAAGATACGAAGGATGCGGGAAGATATTAAGGGAGTAGAAAGACACGAAGGATATAGAAGGATATGAAGGTTGTGATTGTCATTGATACAGCTGCCACGAAGAACATCCGTGAGAAGGCTGAATTCATAGCTGGGGCCATCATGGCGGAGAGCGAGGTTCTTGACATGGCAAATGGCAGGGAACGACACGAGAATTATTTTTATCTCAAGTCACTTGCACCGTCTGCTGTGATTACCCTGGAACTTGCGGGCTTTGATATGAAGACTACGGGGGACATCATTGCCTATAATACTTTTACCTGCCCCATGGCGCATGTGGTATTTGACAAGGCCTACAAATATGCGGACAGGCTTAGCTGCAGGCAGAATCTTTCCATGTTCACTTACTTTAATCAGAATGAGAGTGACGCCGAGGTCAAAAAATATGGTCAGAGCATTCCTAATACATGCTACTACGCAGACGATACTTTTGATTCTAAGGCAAAGACGGCGGCGTGGTTTGAGGAGTTCTGCGAGGAGAGCATGGTTAAGTAGAATGCGAATATTTTGCGTGCATTGAGAATGAACGTTCTATGTGAATTTCGAATGAGCACTTTGTGCGGATTGTGTTAAGGGAAATCTGATTCAGGTATGAAGATACTTATTTTTGAGTGGGGTGGTGGCTCGTATACTTATCGTGACATAGTTAATGAACTCTGTCGGCGGGGTGTATCGTATAGAACCATCTCATATACATTTAGAAATAAAAATGAAGATGAATTCTTTGTCAGTAGGTTTGGAAGGATTCTCGATGAGGAGAGGTTTGATGCCGTATTCAGCGTCAATTATTTTCCCCTCGTGTCGGAGTGTGCCAATGCGCGAGGCGTTAGATATATCGCCTGGTGCTATGACAACCCCATGGATGTTCCGGATATTGAGAGGACACTGGGGAATGAGGTCAATAGTGTGTATATGTTTGACCGTCTTCAGGTAGAGGGATACCAGAAGAAGGGATTTACAAATGTTAAGCATCTGCCACTTGCAGTGGATGTGTCTCGCCTGTCAGCTATTCCCTTTGATCCAGAATACAGGAGCCAGATATCCTTCGTAGGTACCTTCTACGATTCTGCCATCGATATCTACCGTGCGGGAATGAATGACCTATGCAGAGAGTATGTTGATACTGTGTGCAACGCCCAGCGCGGAGTCTATGGAAAATATATTATTGATGAGTATATGGCGGATGAGGTTATTTCCGAAATCAACGCAGCCTTTGCGGCTTCTGACAATCCAGCTGTAAGGAGCATGAGTGTCAGCCTGGAAAGAATGAAATTCGTGATGGCAGCAGATGTCACGAGGTTTGAGCGAATACTCCTTTTGGAGATGCTGGGGCGCAGATATGATGTACAGGTATATTCGAGAGAGCAGCCTGAGGCGGCCACGCATATCAGACTGATGGGAACCTGCAATTACTATGATGAGATGCCAAAGGTATTTAAGGGTTCTGACATCAATATGAACATAACCCTTAAGTGCATCCAGTCGGGAATACCACAGAGGGCTCTTGATATCATGGGTGCAGGCGGATTCCTTCTTACAAATTATCAGCCAGAGCTTGAAGAACACTTTGAGGATGGGAAGAGCCTTGCTGTGTTTAACAGCTTCGAGGAGGCTGTTGACAAGGCGGACTATTATATGAAGCATGAGGCAGAGCGGGAGAGGATTGCCGATGCTGGGAGGATGATAGTGGAGAAGCACTATTCGTATTCCCAGGCGATGGGAGTGCTGCTGGATGGCGGTGCTGATGACTGTCGGTGAAAAAAATGATAAAAGGCGAGGAACAGGCCTGATAGCGAGGGGGTGGTTCTTTGTTAAGTGAAAATTGTGCGATATGCACAAAATCGAACGTCTACAATTGTATATTATTTGTTGTAAATAACAGTTAAGTATTTCAAAAGCACTCCGATATATATAACATCAAAGGAAACTTAGTAAGAGTTAAACATCATAACTTGACCAGCGTACGGGTATTAAGTTGATGATTAACAATACTAACTCACTTTATGAGGCAAGGATGCCTCGCAACATATTTAATTTCAAGGAGGAAATATTATGAGTATGGTAGTACAGCACAACATGACAGCGATGAACGCAAACAGACAGCTTGGTGTTACAACATCTGCACAGGCTAAGTCAACAGAGAAGCTTTCATCAGGTTACAAAGTAAACAGAGCAGCTGATGATGCAGCAGGCCTCACAATCAGTGAGAAGATGAGATCACAGATTCGTGGTCTTACACAGGCTTCATCTAACGCACAGGACGGTATCTCTTGTGTACAGACAGCTGAGGGTGCACTTACTGAAGTTCACTCAATGCTTCAGAGAATGAACGAGCTCGCAGTTAAGGGCGCTAACGGTACTAACACAACAGCTGACCGTGCAGCAATCGTATCTGAGGTTTCAGCTCTTTATCAGGAAATTGATCGTGTTAAGACAACAACATCTTTCAACACACTTTCACTTCTTGATGGCAGCTTCTCTCAGGGCGTAGCTCTTCAGGTTGGAGCAGCTGGAGATTCTGACAATGAGATCACAATGACAATCACAAAGATGTCTACAAGCTGCATCGGTCTTGTTTCAGGTGGAACAAATGGTTCCGGTCTTACAAATGCATCAGTTGGACAGCTTAAGGAACTGCTTGCAAGTTCAGCAATGACTCTTGCTTCTCAGCAGGATAACTGGCAGTCATT
>DCHL01000099.1:0-39780 GCA_002317595.1 Lachnospiraceae bacterium UBA1753
GTCTATGAGTGCGCGAAGTACCTGCTTGACGTACTTGAGCCGTTTGCGGACAGGAAGGCTGAGAGTTACATCATCCTGAAGAAGCGAGTCGACAACATGGGCTATCAGCGGTTTGCTGAGCTTTACAAGGATATCACAATCAGCTCCTCAGTGAGGGACAAGATTACATTCATCATCAGGCTGAGGCTTTTATGGGAAAAAAATAAGGACAGGCTATTTCAGCTGCTCATGTTTTTCTGTGTGCTGGTTGCGGTTGTTGCATTGATTGCTTTTGTCTGCCAGATGCTTTTAGGGGATGTACCTTTCCTCAGAGTATTTTTTAACAACTTCAGGATAATCGGAACAGAGAACCTGTATCGCAAGTAATTATTCGATGGGAAACGAGTGATGAAAAAAATAATTTGTATTGTATTGTGCATATTGTGGACGGTGCTTACCGGAGCGTATTTCATTCTGAATGCATATGGTCTGATGGGGAATTATAAGTATTCCGCACAGAATGACAGCTACTATTACAATGGTGGCCTTTATGTGATTGATAATGTGAATGATCAGGCTTACATCCTCAAATTTGATGATTTTGCCAAGGTGACTGGCATTATCAGTCTCGAGGACTATCTTCCCGGAGTAAAGGCTGAGGCCCTTTCGCAGAGTGGACCGCTGGCTGTGTTTGTGAGTGTGAATCCGAAGCTTGAGGACAGTGACATTGACATCACGGCGATGAATGTCGTTGTTTTCGACAGGAAGGATATTCCTGTAAAAATCAGTGACTGGGTTACGCCTGACAGAGAGTGCAACGTGCTTGACCTGTATGAAGATGGTGTTGATTACCGGGTGACCTTCCTGTCACCGACGGAGGCATACGCATATCATTATCAGTTTGAAGAAAGTACTTTCTACGAAATTGAGGACGGAGATATTCCCGCTGTCAGGAACGTGGATTCAATCGAAGTTTCCGCAGCAGAGAACAATTCAGGCGGGCATTACCAATACAATAACAGACTCGATGATTATACCAAGGATATATACAACAGAAAGAAACTCAGTGTATCCCAGATTGCATACATGAATCATGACCTTCTGGTCAATTCACTTGCTTCCTGGATAATTGGAATCATTCTTCTGATAGTCGCATATATTCTTCTTAAGAGGCGCAACAGGGTTGCATACCTTATTCTTCTGTGGGAGATAATGGTGGCCCTTCTGTGTATGACCTTCAGGACCGGGATAATTTTTCTCGCAAAAAAATATGGCTATTTCATTGGAATAAGCCTCTTCTTTGTCATAGCGAGTGTAATTGGTACCGTAATCATTATTCTGATGTCGCTTGACCTTTCGCTTCTGATTGAAGCCATGGGCAAGGTTGCCAGAGAGGACCTTGATATTAATAAGCCTGTAACAGTAGGTGACGATGTTGAGTCTGCCTGGAACGCACTTTTTGATATCTGCAGAATAATCCGGAACATCAACTACAGCAAATTCAGGATTTTCGAGGCGTATTATAAGTTTGCTCCTAAGAATATTGAGAACATCCTTGGAAGGGAGTCCATTCTTGAGGTGAGGGGTGGAGATACCGCGACGGGAATGGGAACAATCGGACTTATCAGTTCTAAGATAACTGCTCCGTCCCCTGTATATGACACTGCCTTTAAGCTGTTTGCGGACTGTCAGGAGAGCAAGCAGGGAACTCTTGTGAGTGCAAGACATGACCTGTCACAGTTTACGATGCTTTTTTCTGATAACAATCTGAGTACTGTCCTTTTCGGGGCTGAGCTTATCAGACTTGCCCATGTTGGAACCGAAGACAGGACAAGGATGACGATGCTCCTGTCCTATGGTAGTTATCTATACGGATCGGTAGGAGATGCAAGACATCAGGTTCCGTTCCTGAATTCAGCAGAACTTTCGGTGAGTGAGGCCAATATTGGGCTTCTTGGTGAAATGGGACTTCGTCTTGTAATTACCGAGGATGTCTTAGAGCGGGAGAATGCGGATTATCTGGTTAGATTTATCGGCAGTTTAGCTCTTAAGGATGGAAGACTCGTAAAATTATATGAAGTACTCGATGCACTTCCTGCAGATGTCAGGAGGCAGAGAAAGATTAATGATGAAGTATTCCAGAATGGAATAAGGCTCTATGCCGACAAGGATTTCTATATTGCCAGAAGAGAGTTTGCAAAGGTGATTAAGTCAGATCCGGGGGATGGAGTTGCAAGATGGTATCTGTTTAATTCAGAGAAGTATCTGAATGACCCTTCACTGGTATCGAGGGTTAGCTTTAATTAGGAACTGACTGAAATCGGGAGACGGTTTTGAATCTGCTTAATATATTACTTAATACAATTAAATACAGGTTTTCGTCCCTTGTAAGACGCATCAGACTGCTGACAAGTCCTTCCAACTTCAAGAGTGTAGTACTTGTAAAGGTTTCAGCGTTCTTCCGGTCACTCCTTGATTTTAAGCCGAGAGACAAGAATGATTACTATACTGTCTTCGGCTGGATGATAAGTAAGAAACTGGCATACCTGATTGTGCTTGGTATTGGTCTGATTTCACTTATCTATGTGACGAATGTGAAGAACATATATTTTTCCACAGAGGGTGATGGTGTCAAGACCTACAGCTACAACAATATTCTTTTAAGGTTTACTGACGGTCAGGTCCGTATAAAGGGAGCTGGCGGATATACTGCTTACGAGGGATTTGTAAGTAAGGGATATGCTGAGGGAAATGGCCGGCTTTATGACCATGATGAGGACCTTGTATATGCTGGCAACTTCTCAAAGAGTAAGTTTGAAGGTCAGGGAGTAAGCTACTATGATGACGGAATGACATGCTATTCCGGTGAGTTTTCAGATAATGATTATAACGGTCAGGGAACCCTTATGAGGCAGAGCGGAAGTACTGAGTATACGGGGGCGTTTGTAAACGGAATGAAGGACGGAGATGGAGTTCTGTACAACACCTCCGGCAAGGCTGTTTTCAGTGGCCGTTTCATGCAGGATGACATCGCATACTCTGACCTGGTTGGTCTTACAGCTGAAGACCTTAACGTAGCGTACACTGGAGCAAGGACAATTTATCAGGGCGACGATACCTTCCAGGTTCTGCTGGAGGATATTGATGCAATATATGATGGTTCCGTAAACAGCAATACCCTGGATGACTCAGTGAACATCGATTCTGTGTATGTTCTGAAGGATTATTTCAGGATAAACGGGAAGAAGATGGTTACAATTGAGGAACTCACAGAGTTTTTCGGAGAGCCGGCGTATTCAGGTACATCTCCAGTGACTCAGACCGAAGCCCTCGCAATCTCCAAGGTGAGACAACAGAGCGGGGAGAAGTACTATAGCCCAGTGTCCATCGACATGGAATATGTATATGATGATTATTACACCGTCACGGGATATGACAGCGATGAGCTGGTTTATCTCTACACCTACGATTTTGCAGGCGTGAGATATACCTTCGTCACGGAGGATATGGGAAAATCCTTCGGATTCTACTATATGACGAAGTCGAATGAAGAGGATGAGGAATAGCACAGAATGAAGCATGGATATTTTTTGAAAAATAGAATATTTAAATGTTCGATATCCATGATTCTTGCAGCTACCCTGTGTGTTTCGGGGGTGGTCCTGCCACCGCAGGATACTTATGCGGCGGTCAAGAAACTGACGCTTAATCAGGCACAGTCATTGGCCGTTGCCAATTCTGCAGCCATTGAGAAGACGGAAGGAAAGCTTGCCACTCAGGAGGCGGCCTATAAGCAGTCGGTAAAGTCAATCTCCTTAAAGAAGAAGAGACTTAATACCTTCTCCTGGTCCCCGCTCCTTAGCTTTAAGTTCCCGTCAAAGCCAAGCTATTCACAGGAATTTGAGTTTACCTATAAGCCGATTCAGATACAGGGAATGATTAATGATTACCAGCATCAGTTCAGTGCTGATAAGGTAAATGAGTACAATAAGGTCAGAGGGTATTATGTCTCAATACTGTCAGATCAGGAGAAGATCGATTTTTCCCAGAGACGTATTGATGCGATGAACCGTGTCATTGCGAAAAATAAGCCTCTCGTGCTTGCGGGGAAGGCGAAGCAGAGCGACGTTGATACAATGGAGGCTTCTGTCAAGGCACTCTCCAATTCCATGGCTTCAGATATGAGGGACCTTGAGGCTGTAAAGAAGAAGCTTGGCAAGGCTATAGGAATGGACGTTTCCACGGGATATGAATTTGAGAATCCCTTCAGGACTGCGGAGATTCCCAGGTCTGCACTCAAGACGCTGACGCAGTCTACGCTTGACAACGACCAGAATTACTATGTGGCATGCACTGCTGCATCAACAGCAAACGTCAAGGTGAATACATATTACCAGATACTGAAGTCGCATTATAAGTCAGGTGATATGGCTATCATCAGTGGATATATCAATCAGGTGCTTGCTGGACAGACAGTTTCTTCAAAGGCCTTTAAGAAGGCGTACGATGAATTCATTGTGGCTATAGACCGTTACTGGGAGGGCAAGAAGAAGATTCTCTTCTTCAAATTCCCTAAGGTATGGTTCAAGAGCGAAAATGATGGTACCGGTTATGTTGAGGATGAGCCTTATGCAACCTACGAGGCTGCAATGGAATGTCAGGAGGCACGCCTTGAGAAGGAGCAGATGGCTGACGAACTGACGCAGCAGGTTGAGGATACCTTCAACAGCTATGTGTCCATGAAGAATGCATACAAGTCTCTCTGCGAGCAGGTTGATGATGCAAAGGCAAAGCTTGAGAAGGAGGAGGTACTCAATCTTGCAGGAGAACTTTCCTACGAGGAGCTTAAGTCCTCACAGGACAGTTATGCGGAACTTCAGAACTCGATGCTGCTTGCACTTGCAGACTATTCGAAGGCTCTTTATGAACTTGACAAGCTGACCTGCGGGGCAGTTTCGTCCTACCTTGAGACCGGCAGCGCGGATATGTTTGCCGTGGGTTCGGGCGTCAGCTTTATTGATGAGGAAATTGCCTCTGGTGCGTATTATTTTATCAAGCCTGTTGTACAGAACCTGGAATTTATTTTTTCCATTCATATTCCTGAGGACTTTTCGGTTCAGGTTTCTGATTACGAGCTTATTGTTAATGGTGAGTCTATAGCCGGTAAGGTACCATCGGATGAAAATATAAGACATATGATGCTTACATTAGACGCGGTGGATACCTGTATCGTAAGAATATATGACGGCGACAAGGTAGTCTGCGACTGTAACATTGATCCTCAGGTGTACAGCGACAAGCTGAACATTGTGTCAGGCTACAATGTCAGAAGTGCTGAGAATAGCAAGATAGGAAGTTATACCTCAACGGAGACCACATACGGAACCGTCAAGCTTGGCTTCAAGGTTGATGAGGGAAGCAAGGTCGCCTATGTAAGACTAAAATATGATGGAGATAAATTCATCGGTGGTGAGGAACTGGTGGATGTGAATAAGCCGTTTGAGTACCTGACACTTATGAGCATCTCCCTCAAGGACATCGAACTTGAAATGTATGATAAGGATGGAAATCATCTGTTCGATGGATATTTCGATACTAATAATAATGTAATCTGCAAAAATCCCGAGTAAGGGGCATTACTTGTTCTTAAGCTAGCGGCTGTTAAAGGATGGTTATGGGAAAGAGACATAACAGAAAACTTAATAACAGAATAGTAGCAGTAATACTTGCGACCGTAGTCCTTGGAGTAACTGTTTTTGCGATGGTTGGGCCAGTGGATGTATTCGCTCTCTTCGACGAGAGCAAGGCAGTTAAGTACTCAGAGTACATTGCGAAGGGAAACACGATAGATGAGGCATCTCTCTTTATCGGTACCTACATCATTCACAAGGATTCCCTTGAAGAATACTACGAAAAGGCAGTTTCTTCCCAGGCAGAGTCTGCACAGAATGACATTTATTACAAGTCGGAGCTTGCGGGCGGAAAGTGGTTTGACATCACGAATTCTGACGCAGGTATCGAAGACATCGTGAGTGGAACTCCGGTTTCGGATGCAGAGCTTGCCGACCTCTATATTACATTTGTCATTGGTAAGGACGGTGCGGTAATAGATGCGGCAAACGGAGGCGAGGTTAATCCATTTAACACACCGGATCCCTATGACATTAAATCGCTCCCGGAATTCTCCAGTGCGAAGGAATACTACAAGGCTAATTTCAAGAAAAAATCTGAGACGGGTGATCATTCCGAAGAATACTACTATGATTACATCACCAGATTTTTTGAACTGGATTTAAGGAATGATGTCACGGACCGATGTGATAGACAGATTGATGCCCTCTATCCTGCATATCGTGCCCTTAAGTCAAGTGGACAGGATGAGGTGGCTGCAATTCTCTATAAGCTTATTGGACAGATTGATGCCACGAGGCGGGCCGAGGTGTATGGTCAGCTCTGTGAGGCTGGTGAGGAGCGTGAGAATTTCACCACCAACGTGAATAATGATGAGAAAAAGGGCGAGGTATCTTCCTACACGGAGACCCTTATTGAGATTCTTCAGAGCAACAAGGTATATAAGTTCTGGTCGGATGCGAACAACCATTTTTCAGTCTCTGAGGTAATAAGGTTCGTTCAGGGAACGGGTTCTTCTGATACATCAGATTCTTCTGAGGATGAAGATGAAGAGGATTCTGAGGACGAAGAGGATTCTGAAGATGAAGAGGATTCTGACGGTGGTGGATCAAAATCCTTTGACATGAGCAAGCTTGAGGATGAGCTTGAGGGTACTAAGTATGAAAATGGAACCCAGCTTGATTACTCTGACTTTAAGATTAATCAGGATATGCTGGACACCCTGTACAATGCGCTCAGCGACTGCACAACTGCCTATAATGATTATTCGTCAAACAAGCTTTCTGAGATTGATACCGTAATTGGAAGTGCTGAGTACAAGAGGGCAATGGCTATCGTGGACGCGGCAGAGGGCGGACTTACAGGTGGCATGATTGAGCAGCTGTATGACCTTCAGAGAATCTATAATATCAGGGACAATGTGGTCAGTGAAGGTCCTGAAGAACTGGCAATAATTGAGGGCGAGCTACTTCCGGCAGCTACTGACAGATATGAGGATAGAGTTCTTGAGGGCGTGTCAAACGAGTATGCCAAGCTTGTAAATGAAACCAAGGGATCAGCGAAGGCCGCAGAGAACCTTCTGGAAAGTCAGATGGGTGAATGCGAGGGTGTCAGAAGTGAACTACAGTTCCTGATTACAGGAAAGAAGATGAGGACTGATGCAGCAACTGCACTCAACTTCGTATATGGAAGAATTGACATTGCAAAGTCGCTCTATGACCAGATACCAGATGATGCCTATAAGACTAAGGCCTATGCGAGTGTGAATAATCATGAGGTATGGCTTCAGGAGCTTGCAGATGAGATTATAGCTGAAAATTCCGATCTTGCCTCTGAAAAGGATAAGCTGAAGGAACAGAAGGAAAACCTGCTTGAGGAAAAAAATCAGGCGCTTGATGATGGCAACATTAATCTTGCAAATAAGATTGATGCCAAGCTTGCGGCTGTGGATGAGGCGATAGCAAATGCCGACATCAGTGCGGGATCTGGCTCTGGTTCAGGCTCAGGAGATGGTTCAGGATCAGGCTCTGGTTCAGGCTCAGGAGATGGTTCAGGATCAGGAGATGGTTCAGGAAGTGGTTCTGGTTCGGGTAATGGAAAAGTTGATACCCAGAGCGAAGAGGATGCAGTGACCTCCGCAATTGCTGATAAGGCCAAGGAGAAGATGCTTAATGGTGAGGATGCTTCAGATCAGCTTGCTGCACTTTCAGACATGGGCGCGACAGATGCGCTTTCCGACCTCAAGGATGACCTCAAGGACGCAGGTGTTGATACAGGAGATGTGAAGGCTGCAATTGCTGAGTCCCAGGGAAAGAGCGTCAGAAAGGGAACAGGACTTACAGAGGCTGAGATTCAGGGAATCCTTAAGGATCTTCTCGGAGGAGAATTCAAGGACCTTGATGACAAGAATAAGATTATTGCGGTAAGCGCTGTTAACTGGTTTGGCCAGCTGGGAGCTACTGAGGCCCAGAAGCTTGCGATGAACTGGATCAATTCATGTGCCAGCGATCACAACCCATTTGTGTTTGCGACACTTGTGGACAGTGTCGAGGGAGAATTTGCTTCCCTTGAGGCTATATCGAAGGCAAGCCAGGCACTATCAGGCAAGAATGCATACAGATATGTATTTAATTCCACAAGGCGGAAGGCAACCCTGGCAGGTGAGCAGTATTACTACTTCACAGCTGGAAGCAGTATGGTTGAGGTTGGTGGCAAAAAGCCGGATTCGATGCTGTACAAGGCAAGATTTGCAGCAGGAACGAATTACATTCCTGAACTTGCCAGCAAAAACTACTTTGGGCTTGCAGTGGAACCGATTGATGGAACATCGTACTCAGCACTTTTGGATGGTGCTATGAGAAAGAAGGCGATTGAAGTACTGGAGGCCTTCAAGAAAGCCCTGTAGGAGGAGAATGGAATGGCAGATTATCCTATCATTGCTGACGTCAGTTCGTTCATTGTGCGCACTCTTCGAGAGAAGATGTGCCCGGAACCGATTCCGTCACCTAATAATATTGAGATATCCTCACCTGCTAATCAGGATGTAGACTATATCGTTGGTCTATATCTGTATGATATCCGGGAGGAATCAGATGTCACGAGGCCGTCGATGATACCTCGTGGCAGAACACAGCTTCAGAAACCGCCAAGGCCTTACAGCCTATATTATATGCTCTTCGTTAATGGATCAGGTCAGATGGGCCTCAAGGCTCCTGACATCCAGAAGATCATTGGCCGGGCTGCCCAGATCATCAATGATAACGAGGCAGTCTATCCCAACCAGCTGCAGTCCTGGTTGGATACGCAGGAACCCCCGATAGTACTATCTCAGGCGAAGATAAGTCTGGAGGAGAAGGTGCGGGTGTGGCAGGCAATCAATAAGCCCTATGCGCTTAGCCTGTTTTACAAGGCGGCCCCCGTATTCCTGGACAGCGAGGTTGTAATCGATACACCTCGTGTCACAGAGGCCACATTTGGTCTGCATATTACTGGAGAAGGGAGGGACGAATAAGTTTTGAGTGCAACAATTTCCTACCGGCTCGATCTCGCAGTTTTTCTTATCGATACGACAACGGGATTTCATGTATCGGATCCGGATGTAGAATTTACATTCGACCGTGAAAACGTACCAAAGCCAATACGCAGGAGTGACGGGATGTACATCCTGATTAACCATGACAGGGCAGATATGCTTATGACGGTTAAGGCGCGTGGGTACGAGAGAATGACCGTTCCGATAAGATACGAGGAACTCGATGAACGAGTACCGATGAAGGAGGTGTTCCTGATTCCGTCAGAGAATGCTACCAATGCCGGAGATTATGCAACAATCAGAGGAGTTCTTCCAAATCTTACAGAGGTATCCTTCATTCAGAAGGGTACGGTCCTGGCCCACATCGATGCTTATGATAAGCGAAAGAAAATCATGACAGTGTTCGAGAAAGGGTACAGGCTCAGCATGGAGGGTTCACCTTATGCGCTTGTGAACACCAGGGAGATGAAGTATGAGTGGCTTGATATTGTTTCACAGCCACAGACAAATCAGGTGGTGCTCAAGGAACCGATAGATGAGAACTTCATGCGAAACGCTCCAATCTGCCGAATTATGTTCGGCTACGTAGAGCCGAACGGCTCATACCTGATAAGGGTGAGAGATGATCGGAGTGACTTAAGAGGTCTGATTCGGTTTAAGGTAGATGGTGAAATCAGATTTAAAGAGGTAGATTTCCATGACAGCAGTACATGGGGAATACCAGAAGGAAATGAGGCGTAGAAATGGGTCAGGTAGTAGTGACAGGAGCAAGCTGTATGTGCAGCTTCGGTACATCGCCAGGGACAATAACGGCAACGGCACAGTCGGTAGTGATTGTCGATGGGAAGCCAGCGGCAACAATCCAGGATTGTCAGAAGGCCAATATCACTCCCTTTGCGATGTGTACGTCATTGGCTAATCCGCAGGTGGCAGCAGCTACGGCGGCAGCGTTGGGCGTACTGACACCGCAGCCCTGCAATTTCATGCCCGCTGGACTGTGGATGGGTGCTAATCCCCAGTGTCTTGCCGGCGGTAAGCCGGTACTCACCAATCAGTGCTCGATAATGTGCGCGTTTGGAATGGGATCGATAAGTATCGTAAATCCTGGACAGTTCAAAACAGTCATTAGTTGACAGTCTGCCAAAAAGCACTGCAATGCAGACAATAAAAAACACAGCAGTGCAGAAAAGAGGTTAATATGCCAGAATATTTTACACCCGGTGTGTACGTGGAAGAGTATGACAATTCTCCCAGAAGCATCGAAGGCGTTGGAACAAGTACAGCAGGTTTTGTTGGAATCGCTGAGAAGGGTCCTGTAGTCGGAGCACCTTCACTTGTTACAAACTTTAAGGAATTTACAAGACAGTTTGGATCTTTCCTTTCTGAGTACGCATTTGGCGAGTATCGCTATCTTGCATACGCAGTTGAGCAGTTTTTCGTAAATGGTGGAACACGCTGCTATGTATCACGTGTCATCCCTGCTGATGCAAAGACTGCTGCAAAGGCAGTAGGTCCCCTTACAATCACAGCAGCTAACCCTGGAAAGTGGGGCAACCGCATTCAGGTTACTGTCGCTTCTGTGACAAAGAGAAAGCTCCAGCTCATCGCTAAGTCAGGCGAGGCATATATCGCAAAGAGCGTTGAGGGCTTCAAGGAAGGAGATATCGTTGTAATCGGTGAAGAGTACAACCGTATCGCTTCAATTTTTGACAACACAATTACATTTGAGAAGCCTTTCACAGCTAAGGTTGTTGATGACAAGGTTATTCCCAAGACCGTTCTCAGTAAGCTTTCAGCTGCTGTAAGCGTTCGTTACAATGATGAGGTTGAGAACTATGCAGAGCTTTCCTTCAATCCTGCAGATCCTTACTTCATCGTAAACAGAATGGCAGGCTCAGAGCTCGTTTCTGTTGAGTATACTCCTTCAGGCAAGCTTGAGAATCCCATCACAGCTATTTTTGGCAAGGGACAGACAAGTGGACTGATCACTCTTGAGGGTGGTTCTGACGGAACTGCTGACAAGATTAATGCAGGCACCTTCCTCGGCGTTGACAATGGCCCTGGAAAGAGAACTGGTATTGAGTCCTTTGTAGAGAATACTCAGGTTGCCATGATTGCAGTACCTGGAATTACCATTCCTGAGGTTGTTGTTGGTCTCGTAAATCACTGCGAGAGACTTAAGAGCCGATTTGCTGTTATTGATATGCCTGGTGATATGTACAAGACAGGTGATCTGATTGAGTACAGAGGAATGATCGATTCTACATACGCAGCTATGTATCATCCTTGGATTCAGGTATACGACAGATACACAAACCAGCCTGGATTCGTTCCTCCTTCAGGAGCAATCCTTGGAATTTACTCAAGAACTGACATCGCTCGCGGCGTTCATAAGGCTCCTGCAAACGAGACAGTATTCTGTACAGGTCTCAAGGTTGGCTATACAAAGGGTGAGCAGGATATCCTCAATCCTGAGGGAATCAACCTTATCCGTGCACTTCCTGGACAGGGAATCAAGGTTTGGGGTGCAAGGACAGCAAGCTCTAACTCAGCATTCAAGTATGTCAATGTAAGACGTCTCTTCATCTATGTTGAGGAGTCTATCAAGGCTGCTACAAACTGGGTAGTATTTGAGCCCAACGATACAACACTCTGGACAAGAGTCCAGCTTACAATTTCTTCATTCCTCGATACTCTTTGGAGAAGCGGAATGCTCACCGGAGATGCTCCCGGTCAGGCATATTTTGTTGAAATTGGACCTACAACGATGACACGTGACGATATCGTCAACGGACGTCTTATCTGCAACATCGGTATTGCACCTTCAAGACCTGCAGAGTTCGTAATCTTCCGCGTGACACAGTACACAGCAGAAGCAGGCGGCTCAGGTGAAGAGGGCTAAGAAGCAGATAGGGGCTGATGCTATTCAGCCGGAAAGGAGAAATAAATGGCAGATTTAACGAATACGTCAGGACTTAAGTATCCACTTACCAAAATGAGCTTCGTTGTTGATTTTGGTGCTACTGGAACCTGTGCATTTTCAGAGGTTACAGGCGTTGAGTCAAGCGTTGATGTAATTGAGTTCCGTCAGGGAAATGCCAATACACTTTCACTCATGAAGGTGCCCGGCCTTGTTCATCATGGCAATGTTACAATGAAGTACGGTATGACAACTGATACTACACTCGTAAGCTGGTTCTATGACTGTGTTAATTCAGAGAGACAGAAGTTCGAGAGAAAGACCGACATCATTATTACACTTCTTGATACCAGCCAGGCTATTCAGACTTCTTCAGAGAAGTATACAGCAGCTGCTGGAGAGGGTGTTCAGTGGAAGCTTCATGATGCATGGATCACCAAGCTCAACATGCCTGACCTTGATGCAAAGACAAGCGACATTGCAATTGCTTCAATCGAGGTAGCTTATGAGAGACTTGAGATCGTAGCTGGAGGCGCTTCATAAGAATTTGATACTTAGTAGCTGATATTATTTAACAACCACTGCGTTCGTCCTGCCAGGTTTTTCCTGGCAGGCGGATGCACTGTATTATTTTTGATTAGAACAAAAAGGTGGATGAAAAATGGAAACTGAATTTGACTTTACACTCCCCAAGGGATATGTCGATAGTAACGGAGAAGTTCATAGAAGAGGAAGGATGAGGCTTGCCACCGCAAGGGATGAAATCAGGGCGACAAGAGATCCACGTGTCCTTTCAAATCCATCTTATTTGACGATTGTGATTCTGTCGTACGTGGTGACAGAACTGGAGGGAACGAATGACAGAGGCGTTCCCCTTATTGAGCAGCTGTTCACAGCTGATCTTGCATTCCTGCAGGATATGTATCAGAGAATAAACGATATTGAACCGCCCGTCATGGAGGTTGTGTGCCCCGAGTGTGGTAAGGTTCATACGGTTCCTATAAATTTTACAAGGGAGGGATAAAGCTATATCCAGCGGATGAGCTTTATAAAGAGATGTCTTTTATCTCCTATTATTTCCACTGGCCGGAGTCAGAGGTGTCAGCGCTTGACCATATGAGCCGAAGACGGTGGTGTCAGGAAATATCGGATATTAATAAGAATCTCAATCCCTCGAAGGATAAGGGTAAAAAAGAAAAGAGCATACTGGATATGCTACCGGGGTAAACAATGGCTTTTGACAGAAATTCGACAAGTGGAAACAGTTTTGATGATGCATTAGGACATGCTTATTCGGGCATGCCCATTATCAACTTCTGCTTTTCTCTCAGGGTGGAAGGCTTATACAATATACCACTTCGCAGTATTAAGGGCCTGACCAAGAAAAACAGCTATGAGCCTATTATTGAGGGTGGTCTCAATGATTATCCCCACATGAAGAGAAAACAGGTGACTGAACCCTACCAGTTCCAGGTGGAGAGGTATGTCACGACGGGTCTTCTTGACCCGCTTTCAAACGGTGCGATTCTGACATTGCCCGTTCTTTTGTTTGTATGGAAGGATCAGGATGGAAAGTATCCTGAGAAGACATATGTATTTACTGGCTGCCAGGTCGCTGGAAAGGAGTACGGCGAACTGAACGCCGAGCATTCCGGACTTATGGTTGAGACCATAACAATAATGTTTGAGGAAATGTTCGACGTTCCTGCTAAATTCTGGGATAAGGGATCCTTTACAGATGCCATGTCGGTGGACAGCAGCATTGAGACTCAGAGGAAGAATGACGAGACTTCTGCAGCTGCTGCGAAAGATGCAAGGGATAAGTATCTTGCAGAGCTTAAAGAGAAGCAGGAGGAAGCAAGAAAGCGGCAGGAACTTCTCGACAAAGAGTACGCTGCAAAACAGCTGTCGGATAAGACTGGACAGGAATTACAGAAAGCAACGGATGCTGCTGATAAGGCGGCGGCGGAACTTAAGGCCGCAACAGAGGATGCCGAGAAGAAGAAGGAGAACAGCGAGGCAGCCAAGAAGGAGCTTGATGAGGCTGCGACAGCACTTGATAAGGCTTTAAGAGAGGGTGGATCATGGAAGGATATGATGGACGCTCAAAGAAGGCTTTCACAGGCTGAGTTGTCAGCCCAGGAAACAAAGAAAGCTTCAGATGAGGCTGATGCAAAAGCCGCTGATGCGAAGAAAGCATCTGAGGCTGCCGATGCTAAAAAGGCAGATGCCAAGACCGCCGATGATAAGGCGAAGACTGCCGAAAAGGATGCCAAAGAGGCAAGGAAGAATTACCCGGATGCTGCTGCCGAGGCAAAAGCTGACAGTTCAAAGAAGGATGCAGACACAGCCGTAAGCGATTACGATAAGAAGTACAATGCTTAAAATCAGAAAACCGATAAAACTTGCAAATAGAGATATATGTTCAGCTCCTGGAGAGGGGATGTATGCGAGGATAACCTCCTCATACTCCCTTATGAACAGCGAGATTTCTTCAGAGGACCTGCTACATGTAGTCACCCAGCCACCTGAGGTGTTCCTTCTTGGAGGGGATGAGACCAATATTTTTAACAGTAATGTCAGTGTTGAAAATATTAACAGCAATAAGTACGAGATACTGAACAACCTGATCAACAGGATAATGCTTTCAGCTACTGAGAGATTCACTTACAGAGATTCGGTTTACATAACAAATATTCTACGGAAACTTGGAATAACTGATGTCAGAAGCTTCATGAAACAGGTCTTCGAGGTGATGCAGGAGCATGACAATACCAAGTCGCAGATTACCCTGCTGACGGAGAGCATAAACCAGTATGTGCTCCCAGAGCGGGAGGAGGTCAGAAGGCGTACGGGAGAGGCTCCCAAGGCAGCGGAGGCTGCGGGCATGGAGGAACATCCGTATTTCCTTCATCAGCGCATTTTGGAGAGGCTTGGGACCCAGCAGATCTATGAGACAGTGGCGGCTTTTGTGAACACCTCTGTTCCTGCTGATGAGGTTACGGTTAACCAGCTTACCATTGCAGAGCAGATAAGGACAGGTGACCATCTTCATCTTCAGAATCTCCAGAATGAGATTACGATGCAGGCCGTACCCCTCGTTTATCAGCATGAGAATGTCTACGAGGAAGAGGAGACAGAGATTGTGGATGAGAGCAATACGACTAATGTCTCGCAGTCTCTTACAAAGGCAGTGCTGCTATCACTGATTGATAAAATATATGAGGTCAAGGGTGGCGATGTCCACGTGCATAATAATGGCTGGTATCACACCGCCAATGCACTTTATGAGAGTTCATCAGATACGATTGAGAGATATGCACAGAATCTTGCAATGCCTATCCTCAATGAGGTTAAGCAGAACTTCACCGTATCGGAGATTGAAAATAACAATATTTTAAAGCAGTCGCTCACACAGCTTGTGATGAAGACCGACGAGGAGGTTATCGTCGAGAATCTCCAGATGATTAATGAGCAGAATATACAGGCCCAGAATCAGTTCATCCGGGCACTGGAAGGACTTAAGGAGCGACAGGCGAAGGCGGCTCCGGCAAAGAGCGACGCGGCAAGGTCAAGGCAGAGACGTGAGAGTCTCATGGCACTTGAGGACCCGGCAGCACTGCTTGCTGGATACCGGGAGGAAGAGAGCAAGGCTGAGCCAATGACCCACCGCATGGGGGACGAGCAGTTCAGAGGCGAGCTTCCGCCGGAGGTAAGACAGTACCTTGAGCTTATCGAAAGAGTAACACAGAATCCAGGCGAGTTCGCTGGGAATACGGATTCCGCCATGGCATCCCTTGCATCCTCAGTAAGTGAGATTGAGGAAATTAAGGCAAGACCTGATTCGCCTATTTTGCCAGACGGAAGCTTCAGGAAAAGTGTTCCAGTTGCCCCCGAGGAAGCTGACATGGTGCTCAGGGCAACTGTGGGAACGGAGGCCTTCTTTGATGAAAATGGAAAACTTGTAGTGCCGCAGATGTCAGAGGAGAATGTCCATAATCAGACAGAGCGCATTGTAAGAAATCTTCAGAATCAGGAGAGAATCACTGAGGAGGCCGCAAGAAATATTGTTGAGCGAGTTATTGCAGGTAGCGTAACCACCAGCAGGATATTGCATACGCCAGGAAGTAACGAGATGGTTCTTGAGCATCCTGAGACTGTATCGCCAGGGACTTTGGAGGAGACTGCAGAAAGAAATGCTCAGAGAATAGTCAGAAGGACTACCGAGCATGAAACAATAACCACGGAGATGGCGGAGAGAATTGTCAGCCAGGTTGTAAAGGGCAGTGTGACTGACAGGAGAGTGGCTGAGAAAATTGGCCAGACACTTGAGGAAATCTCCTTTGTACACAAGGAAAGCGAGACAATAAACGAGGAAGAGCTGGTAGAGCGCCTTCGGGAGGAACGTCTATTAAACTCGCAGGAGACCAAGGTAGTAAATGAGACGAATGAGACTGTGAGAGTCGTTAACCGTAATGAGGTCTCGCAGGAGATTGTCAACGAAGTAGTGGATAGTCAGAAAATCGCGAATATGGTGTCAAGCAGCGTATCGCAGCAGCTTGATTCACTTTCCAACCAGGTGTACAGAAGGCTTGAGAAGAGACTGGCTAACGAGAAACGCAGGAGGGGTATCTGATGGATATTGGACAAAATATACTTGGTAATCTCTCCGAATTTGCCGGAGGCATAGCGAAGGGAGTACTTGTTGTACGAAAGGTGGAAAACCTCTTCCCTAAGGATGAGAAATCGGAGACTAAGGCCGTTGGAACCGACGTTAAGCTAAAGGATATGTACAAGCATGCAAAGAATAGACTTAAAATGAGTGGCGGGCTGGCCAGAACTGGAGGGAAGGGCTTTGACAGAGACTTCATGGCGGGCGAGTTCGGTGCGGGTTACACGGCAATGGAGGTACAGTATAATCCCAGTTCCCTCGCATTCATGACTATGAACGGTGATAAGTATGTGTTCAATCGACCCGGTATGGGAGCCGAGGGCGGCAACTACAATGCGAAGCTGTCAATTCCAGCGCAGACAACCCTCACCGTTACTCTAATAATGGAGGAAATAAACCCTGCCAATGCTTTTATGTGGGAATCAGAACAGCTGACGGGGGGCTTTTCAAGCATCGGCTCTGCTGTCAACTCAGTGTCGAGCATTAAGGATAAATGGCAGGACAATAAGGTTTCGCTGAGAAAGAAGGGGGAGGCCTTTCTTGCGCTTCTCATCTCACCGCTTACCAGGGAAGTGACATTTGCATTCGGTGGTACAGTTTTCCACGGAAACCTTACGAAGGTGGATGTCACCTATAAGATGTTTGATAAGCAGGGCGAACCTGTACTCATGGAGATACTGCTAAAAATTGCCCAGAGCAATAATAATGAGTATGACCAGAAATACTGGGCAGATGCATTTTCAGATTACTTTGATAAGCATTCGTTTGAAGGAGCAATAGCGGAGGAAGACGAGAATATAGTGAGACCGGAGGATCTGGGGGATCTGATATAAATTATTTTTTAGAAACGATAGGAAAAACTAACAGGATCAGGATATGGGTAGTTTTACATCCAGCATCGCGAAGAACTTTGGCGCGATAGAAAAGTGCATAATTGTATTTACGGATAACCGAAAAGCATTGGAGGAAGAGACGCAGAAAGAGGGGGCGGCCGGTGGAGCTGGCTCAAAATTTAAGGCTAAGAGTGTCAATGCGTCGATGAAGGCCAGTCTTGGAAAGTCGCTTCTTGGAGGCGGCGGAATAGCTGACTATCTGTCAAAATCTGCAAATTTAGGACAGAGTGGAAGAAGGGAATTTGGCGAGAATGAGAGAGCCTTCAGAGTGCAGTTTAATCCGGCATCACTCACTATTACCGGAGATGCCCCGGATCCAACACTGGCGGCACAATATGACAGGCCTGAAGTGAAAGAAGAGAAGCCTAAGGATACGGATGTCAAGGTAGTATACAGTATTTCCTTCCAGCTTATTTTTGATGATTGTGATCTGAATGATGCATTTCTTGAGAACAAGCTGCTTGGTTCCTACTCAAATCCCATCTCTATGGGTGCGGGAATGGTAAGTAAGCTTAAAGGCGATAATGCACATTCTGTCAGACCTCAGATGGAGGCCTTCATAGCTGCAGCCCGGGGGGAGCAGGATGCGCTTAATACTGTCACCCTGTACTGGGGAAGTATGAGCTATAGAGGATATATGAATTCTCTGGACTGTAAGTATACAATGTTTAACCCCGCCGGTGAGCCTATAAGAGGTACGGTTGATATCTCACTGATGATGAACCATGATAGTAGTACCAGTACCAGTTATAACCGGTTAATTTTATCGGATTCTTATGACAACGTATTTGGCACAAAGGCCAAGGCTGAGGGCAGTGGATTCGATAAGTTTAAGAAAAAGAGCAGTAATCTTCTGAATTTTGGATAGTGGCGCCACCTGAAATATCGGAAGCTTTAATTATTAGAAAAATAATATTCAAGGATTGGGGAAAAATGGCAGAGCTTGATTTCGTGGAGCTCAAAACTAAATACAATGGTTTCAAAAATCCTATGGCAGTGATTTATGTCGGTGGAGAGGATGGTAATCTGTCCGAGAACAAGGAGGGATTTTTCACGACCAACATCGAGGTCGAGATGACTGCCGGATTCGAGGCATCTATCGCGTCCTTTGATATCATGCAGAGCTTTGACATGGTGACCTCTAAGTTCAGGTTCAAGGAAGCGAAGAAATATATTGCACTCGGCTCTACGGTAATTATCTATATGGGATACAGCAATACCGTCAAGGAAGTATTCAGGGGCTTCATATCCAACGTAAGCTTTCTGTATCTCAAGGATGGAATGCACGGAATACACGTGACCTGCATGGATATAAAGGGTATCATGATGGCAGGCCAGTACTCAAAGCAGCTCAAGGCCCAGAGCTACTCGGCGGCGGTTAAAGAGATACTTGAGAAGACTAATTATTCCTCGCTTCAGAATACTGCCGGCGGAGGAACTGCTACGGAGGATTACGACCACGTGGTAACAAAGCTTGATATTACGGATACTCCAGATGCACAGCAGGCAGGTGGTGGCTCTGGCGGCGGAGAGCAGAAGGCTACTGATAAGACCATAGAGATGGTGGCAGAGAGCGACTATGAGTTTGTTGTCCGGGCTGCCAAGAAGTTCAATTTTGAATTCTTCAGCGTAGGTGGAGTCGTGTTCTTCAGAAAATCGAAGTCTGTGACAGATATACTCATGGACGTGGGACCTTCCACAGACGTATTTGATTTCGATGTGGAGTATGATATCACGGGACTGGTGTCGAAGGTTGAGGTTCGCTCAACGGACCCTGCCAAGGCAAAGCTTGTGGATGCCTCCAAAAAGCTTTCAAACAAGATATCACAGGGAAATAAGGCAAAGAGTCTTATCGAAGGAACCCAGAAGGTAGTAATAGACCCGACTGTGCGCACGAAGGAGGATGCTACTGCAAGGGCGGAATATCTTGCGGAGAGCATTGCTTACAGGCTCGGAACAGCAAATATTGAGATGACTGGACTTCCGGAGCTTGTGCCAGGGAGGTTCATCGGTGTCAAGAGCCTGGGATTTACTGATGCAGCGACATTTTACCTGCATAGCGTCATTCATAGGATGGACGCCTACGAAGGATTTTCAACAAGGATTGTCGGCATAGCTTCAGATGTGAAGTAGAAGATATTAAACAGATAGGAACCAGGGAATGGGATTATTTGACGTCTTTGACGAAATAGCTGAAAAACAGATAATGAAGACCGAGACCGGTGACAGCAGAATCTTCGGAGTGATTCTCGGAACCGTGGTCAATAACTACGATAAGGAAATGCCGGGCAGGGTGTGTGTGGAGATACCAAACCGCGATGCTGAGGCCAATGAGCTCAAGTGGGCCAGGGTGGCCATGCCATCGTCGGGCGCAAACTGGGGACATTATTTTTTACCCGAAGTAGGTGACCAGGTGCTTCTGGTGTTCGAACAGGGCAACATCGAGAAGCCCTACATCATAGGCTGCATCCCGAAGGAGGCAGACCAGTTCTTCAAGAAGAGTCCTGAGGAGAAAAATAAGTTCAAGAAGATTACCACAAAGCACGGCAGCTCCATTATTTTTACCGACGAGAGCGGTGAAGGGGCCGACGGCGGTGAGAAGGATAAGATTGAGATCATAACACCGGGCGACGAGGGCCGTCATATACTTCTTGATAACGAGAAGAAAAGGGTGGTCATCGAGGATAAGGAAAAGAAGAATTCCATCGAGCTCAATTCCGAGAAGGGATTATTGTCCGTGAAGACGGAGAAAAAAATTGAGTTCAAGGCTGGTGATGACATCACGGTCACCTTAAACGGCAGCAGTGGAACCGTGGAGATAAAGGCAAAGAAGTTCAAGGTGTCAGAGGTGGATGCCATTGAGCTTAATGCGAATAAGCAGCTCAAGGGAAATGCTGCAACAGTAGCCTTTGAGGGATCAAGTTCAGTTAAGATTTCGGGCGGACCGGTCACGGTATCAGGCTCACCGATTAAGATAGGATAACAGGGACAGATATGGGCAGTAATGATTTTTTGGGAAGAGGAATGAAATTCCCTATTCAGATAGACCCGGCGACGGGCAGGATACAGACGGCAGATAAGGCACAGTCCGTGAAGGAATCGATTTACCTGATCCTCATGACCAGGCAGGGCGAGAGGCTTGTGAATCCATCCTTTGGAAGCCGGGTGGACGATTATGTGTTCATGGATGTGTCCCGCACCAACCTGACAATGCTGAGGAACAACCTTACAAGGACTATATTAAGCCAGGAACCAAGGGTGTCGGATGTGTCGATAGGTGTTGAGCCGCAGCTTGGCGAGGGACGTCTCATTGTGAACGTGGACTATACTCTTGCAGCGACAAATACCAGGGACAATCTTGTATTTCCGTTCTATCTCGACCGCCAGATGAATGCTGACGATGAGCTGAACGAGCAGGAGGTGTTTGCAGATGAGTATGCGGATATCACCGGCGGGGATTTTGAAGACGATATAGATTCTATTGAGGATACTGAAGAGTAAGATATGGCTGACAGATATATCATAGACAACAGAAAAACGCAGGAAATCCGCAACCGGATGGAGGAGCTTGCAAGGAGCTACACTCCTGAGTGGAACATGACCTTTGATGATCCTGATATTGGTTCCACCATTGCCCAGATTTATGCCACCCAGGTTGCAGAGAACATCGAGAGGGTTAATAACATCATCGACAGGTACCACATGGAGTTCGTAAACCTGATCGATGTTTCAGTGCGCCCTGCGATTCCTTCACAGGGTATTGTGCTTATGGAGGTGAACAACGACTCTGTCGATGGCTCTTACGTGCCAGCGGGCACAAAGCTTCTTGCTTCTGGATCGCAGGGCGGAAATGATGAAAGCCTTGTTTTCGAGACGGTGGATAATGTTTTCGTCACCTCCGCAAGGATAAATCAGGTCTTTATGACAAACTTTGAGGATGGAACAGTAGCGTCCATACTCGGAAATATTGAGATGGCGCCTGCCCTTGTGCCTGCAGTTGAGGAGGAGAAAACTGCTCCTTTAGAAGAAGCGGAGGAGGATATCTTCCAGGATTCCGGCAGGGAGCATGAATTGATGCCGGAGAGTACTGGTGATAAGGATAAGTACGTTGATGATATAGCAGATTTTACACTCTTTGGAAAGCAGTCCGGCATCCAGAGAAATATGCTCTTCATATATCACGCTTCTGTTTTTGACGTGGAGAATAATGACATCTTTATCAGATTCAGCAATGCGAGTGAGCTTGTGGAGTCTGTGGTAAGTAGGAGAAGACGGTTCTGCTATGTGTCAGAGGGCGAGCTGATAAGTGTTGAGGATGTTGAACTGCTAGACGATGGATGCACCTTCCGCCTTAGGAAAAATAACAGGAATGAGCATCAGCTTCTTGAGGATAAGGTGTATGGACTCATAGCCATAGTTGACAACGAGCCAGTAACAGAAAGAGTATATGCTGACGCAATTGAGATATCTGCAAAGGGTGATAAGTGTCCCCCCGAGTATATTGGCAACAATCTTACGGAGTTATCAAAGGATGATTTCCTTCCCTTCTCGGACAACATTTCCCTCTATCAGGAGTGTTATGTGGGAAGCGATGAATATTTCTCCAAGAAGGGCGCTGTTATTGAGCTTGAATTTGATGTTTCCTATGAACGCAATGATGTGAAGGTCGATGCTCTTGAGAAAGAAGAGGACCTTAGGGTAATAAAGAAAAAACAGAGGGAGCCTATCTACAAGGCTCCGCCGGAGGTGTATGTAGATACAATTTCCGTTGAGTATTACAACAATGTAGGCTGGAAGAAGCTGGAGGCTGACAGTGAACTCAGGTTCATCTTTGCGAAGGGTGAAGGCGGTCATATAAAGATCAGGTTCAAGGCACCTTCTGACTGGGAGGACACCACTGCCGGTGGATATGAAGGACGAGTTCTGCGCTTCATGGTGACCAAGGCAGATAACTGCTACTTCAGACCCGCCACACATTTTTATCCCAGGGTAAAAAATATGCAGGTATCCTTCTCCTATGAGGCACCCTTTATGAAACCGGATGCCCTCATTTCGTTCTATGGAACGAGAAGGACGGACATTACAAGGGATGTGATGACGGGCGATCGTCTGACTCTTTTCAGACCCACTGGTTACAATGAGGATGCCCTGTACCTTGCCCTTTCCAAGAGACCTGAGCAGGGACCAATCAGCCTGTTCATCAGGATAGAAGAGCATAAGCATTATGAACCGCTTGCCTGCGTGTTTGAGTACACCAGCAGGGACGGCTTTAAGCCTCTCAAGGTTATTGATGGGACGCAGGGAATGTGCAAGTCAGGAAATGTACTGTTCCAGCCGCCGGCAGATATGTGTCCGAGAAAGATTGAAGGAAGAAACGCCTGCTACATCAGAATAAGGCGCAACGAACGTATTGCTGATGAATACCGAAGAAGCCTTCTTCCAAAGATTGCAG
The DNA here is from genome assembly GCA_002317595.1 of Lachnospiraceae bacterium UBA1753. Taxonomy (GTDB): domain Bacteria; phylum Bacillota; class Clostridia; order Lachnospirales; family Lachnospiraceae; genus UBA1753. The sequence continues at coordinate 23,080 of DCHL01000099.1, forward strand.
ACATCAGACTCAATGGTATCAGGGTTGCCAATATCGATACCGGAGCTGAACAGGACTATTATCTTGATGAGATAACACCATTTGCCAGATTCAGGCTGCCTGAGCGTGGAATTCTTGACGCAGATGTATGGGTCAATGAGTTTGGAACTCTTTCTTCCTTTGCGATGAAGGAGCTGCTTATCGAAAGGCCGCACTTGGTCCGCGCAGAGTACGACATCCAGGGTAAGATTTCATCGTTTTTTGTAAAGTGGCAGGAGACGGACCGGCTGGATGCAGCAGAGGATAAGAGAGTTTACGAGCTTGACAGGCTTACGAGCGAGCTTATTTTCGGTGATGGTGTTCATACTGATATACCCAGGTGCACAAATGATGTTTCCCTCAAGGTTGCAGTGAGGACGTCTGATGGATATTCCGGAAATGTTGAGGAGAACTGTATTACATCGGCACTTGGTAATATTAATTTTGTGGGCAGTATTTTTAACCCGGTGAAGGCTTACGGCGGTCTTGATATTGAGGGCGTTGATGCGGCGATGGAGCGCGGCGCCAATATCATCTCCGGCAGGAGAAGACTCGTATCCATGAAGGATTACATCAACGAGATATACAGCTTCTCAACGGAAATAGATAAGGTCATCGGAGTTTCGGGATATGATGATGCGGCGCGTGTGGATTCGCAGGCACTCACCTTTGTGGTGCTGCTCAAGGACTTCATGAATGGTTCCGCCTCATATCACAAACTCAAGGAGGAACTGAAGGATCATCTTGCAAAAAATTGTGAGATTACTATTCCTGAGGATAAGCTGTTTGTGGCCCAGCCGCTGTTTGTGGATGTTTCAGTACAGGCCTGGATTAAGGCCAGCGATATACAGGACACTTTCAATATCCAGAGCAGTATCCTGGAGGAACTTGACCACTATCTGAATCCGCTTACGGACGAGTATTCAAGCTGGGGAATCGGTGAGATACCGACATACTCACAGCTCCAGATGAAGATCAACCTGTTTAAGAATAATGCCATTATAAGGAACATAGCGGTGACGGTATCCTACACAGATACTAGTGGCCGACATGAGATGGATCTCAGGGAGCTTAAGCCTGAGAGATTTATGGTAATTCGTTCAGGAGTACATAATATACACGTTGAGGTGTAATGAATGCTAAGACATATAGGCACTAATGACAAGACATTTGAAGAGAGACTTGAAGAGGCGATAGGACAGATTCCTATTTATTCTTCCGAGTGGAGTAACCATAACCAGTCGGATCCTGGTATTACCATCCTGGAGAATTTCTCCCTGTTCGAGACGCTGCAGCAACAGCATATTGCTGAGATTCCGCCTACGGTTAAGGCGGCTCTTCTCAAGATGGCCGGGTTTGTTCCACAAAAGGGAAGACCTGCCAGAGTACTTCTTGGCTCTGAGGGGCTTAAGAGTCCTGCAGTAATAAACAAGGGTCAGCGGTTCTATGTGGGTGACATGTTCTTCGAGGCTGCCAGAAAGCAGGTCGTGTGTGATGATACGCTGATTGCACTGGCGGGCTGCCGCGATAATGATTTTGTGGACTATTCTGAGCTTCTTGATGCACAGCTTATGCTGAGGACAAAGATTTTTAGGGATCTTCCGCAGCCAGGAGACCAGTTCTTCCTTATTTTTTCATCGCTTCCAGACAGCGGAAGTGAGTTCTATCTCTATGCTGAATGTGAAGAGGTCAAGGGGCGTTGTCCCTTTGATGAGAAGGAGAGGGATATGTTTTCCTCCCTGACATGGGAAGTGTATACTGAGGATGGATTTGTCGCTGCCAATGTGCGCGATATGACTGGTGGATTTGTCACCAGTGGTGAGATTCGTGTCAGGATTCCGGAGAGCAGTCCGGCCGTCTATGATGGATGTCACGAGGCGCTTAAGGAACTGCCGGGTGGGTACTGCATCAGGGTCACGATAGACAGATGCGGCTATGATGTTGCCCCGGTACTTAGAACTGTCAAGACAGGGCTTTTTGAAGTGACACAGATGGACACCAGCGGCTTTTTGATTTCAGGGAATAAGGCTACTGAAATTGAGCTGTTTACACGACCTGGCGAGGAACGTTATGTGTCAGTGTTTGCGAGGGAGCAGAAGGGCGGCTCTTACAGGAGGTATGAACCTTCTGATGGTGATTCTGCATTGGCAGAAAAAAAGGGAAGATATTACGATGAGCAGCAGCTTCCTGACGGAGTGACAAGGATAATTTTTGACAAGGAAAAATATGGATTTGGTCCGGAGAAGGGACGCGGCGCTGTACGTATCATGGGCTACAGCGAGAAGATAATGAGGCAGTACAGGCTCGGTACTGTGATTGGATATGACAATGAGGTATTTGATCTTCCTGAGAAGGCGATAATACCTGATTCCTTCTCGGTAATGGCCATGAGATATGATAAGAACCATGTTCCCTACTATGATTTTGTGAGGCCGGAGCATTCTGAGGATGGAGCGCTGTTTTACCATCTCTTAGAGCGCGAGGGCAAGATTATTATAGAGAATGCCGGGGATTTCATCGGTTCTACGCTATATATCGGAGGCGTTTCCGTGTACCGCGGAGAGGCGGGCAACATAAGGGCAGGAGTAGTGTTTAAGGCACAGGGTAACTTTAAGGGAGTGCTGTTTAAGAATCCAGGACCTGGCCGCAAAGGACGGTATCCTGAGAGCCTCAGTCAGCTTTCGCTCAGATATAAAAGGGATATTGATGAACCCTTTGCAGCTGTTACCAGAAGTGATTATGAGCGGCTGGTTCTGAGTACTCCAGGACTGTGCATCAGCAAGGTACGTGCCTATACAGATGCAGCGAAGAACAGGGTGAGCGTGGCCGTACTTCCTGCTTATGCAGATAAGGATAAGCTGCCGGTGCTGTCAGCGGATTATGAGAAGAGAATAATGGAGAGGCTCGAGCAGAGAAGACTTCTCTCAACAAGAGTCATCATCTCAAAACCGAGATACATTAAGGTGAATTCAAAGGCAACGATATATGTCAAGCAGCACTTTGATGGGGCGAGGGAGCAGATCGAGAAGGCACTTTCGGCGTGTCTTGACTATGTGAAGAGTGATGCCTCCTTTGGTGAGCCACTTAAGTTTGACAGGGTGTTCAGGACTATTGAGGCGCTTCCCTGTGTGGATTATATCTATTCGCTGTCGATGAGACCGGAGAATCAGATGTATGCTACGCTTGAGGACCTGGATATAAGACCTGCTGATAACGGCCTTCTGATTCCTGGCAGTATGAACATTGAGATTATTACAAGTCATAGGTGATGATAGATGTCGCAATACAGTTATTCGATAAAAAATAACAGATTGAAGAATGCTTCCCTCAAGGGGTTCAGACTCCTTGAGGAGGGTATGCTGCGCACAAAGGAGAAGGGCAGCGTTGCAATCCTGCCTCCGATTGATGGCGGAGAAGAGGGGGCAATGTGGGGCAGGCTTTCCTACAGGCTTAAGGCCACAGACAGTGCTACCATCAAGGTATATGTGGCGTGCATGGATAAGCTGATTTCACCGTCGGTGTACTCGCCGGATGATTATCTGAAGCTGATGAAGAGAATGGGTGCACAGAGATATACAGGTGTGGATGATATTCTGCTTTATTCTTTTTCAGGAAGATATCTGTATCTGATGTTCACGACTGCAGGTGAGGGTGAACTGTCAGTTTCAGAAATTAAGATCGACAGGGTTGGCGACAATTTTATGCAGACCCTTCCCGAAGTATATCAGGACAGGAACAGCTTTCTGCACAGATTCATGTCAGTTTTTTCAAGTGTGTACAATGACCTTGAGGAGGAAATTGATAACCTTCCAAGTCTGCTTGATGTGGACACCTGTCCTGCCTCGCTTCTTCCAGTTTACGCGGGCTGGATGGGAATGGACGTAGGTGATGGATTCCTCTCGGAGGAGGTTCTGAGAAGACTTGTGAAAGAGGCGCCGATGCTCAACCGCATGAAGGGTACTAAGTGGTGTCTTTCAAGGATTGCTGAAATAATCCTCGGTGAAGAGGGAGTCATCGTTGAGCGCAACAATTCCATGGACAATATGAAGGGTAAGGAGCTTTCTGAGTTCAACCGCCTTTATGGAGAGAGCATGTTCGACGTGACCATGATGATAAAGTCGGATCTCGACGAGCGGAGCAGGAGCCAGATGCAGTATATCCTTGACCAGTACCTGCCTGTCAGGTGCAGGGTGAGGATTGTTCAGCTGGGCGGCGGAGGCGTACTCGACGGACATTCTTACCTTGATGTAAATGCGAAGGTATATTCCGCTGGAAAGGGCGAGCTTGATTCCGGAAGAAGCCTCGACAGCACAATCACGTTAGGATGATGAAGATAATTTTTTTGGCATAAATTGCGTGAAAAAAAGTGCATTTTAGAGTATCATAGAAGTAACTTTATTACCGTTATGAAAGGATATAATATGACAATTAATGAGAGTAGAGAGGGAGAGAGTCTTGTGCTGACGATTCAAGGTAAGATTGATACCGTCACAACTCCTCAGGTACAGACCGCAATCCTCACTGGATTTCAGAAGGCGTCTGCTGTGATTATCGACTGTGAAGGCGTTGAATATATAAGTTCCGCAGGACTCCGTGCATTTCTGATTGGCCAGAAGACAGCCGCTTCCAAAGGTGGAACCCTCACGGTTCGCCATATGAGTGAAGGAGTGCTGGCAGTTTTTAAGACGACAGGGTTTGATAAGGTGTTAAATATAATTTAGGCAGGTACGACTATGAAAAATGGACAGAAGATAATACTTGGATTATCTGTAATTGCATACGGAATTGTTCTGTACAGCTTCCTTACTCAGAATCTGTGGGTACTGCTCATCAGCATAATAATCAGTTCAGTACTTCTGGTTTGCTTCAATATGCTTGGTGCTGAGCCCAAGGATAAGGGCGGCGATATTGGAGACGCAGAGCTTGAGGTGGCAAGAATCAGAATCAGGGAGCTTGAGGAAGAGAAGGACAGCCTTGCCAAGGAGATTTCTGATAAGCAGGCCAATGTGGATGATGTAATGACGAAGCTTGCGGCGGCAAATGCTGAGAAGGAAGTCCTCATCAGGAATCATGAGCTGGAGAATGAGAAGGTGGCTTCTGAGGCGGCAAGGAAGGCCCGCGAGGAGGCACTTAGCGAGATGAGCAGTAAGGATGGGGCAGCAGGTCTTATTCCTAAGTCAGACGGCCCTGCTGGGGAAGTAAATCTCGTTGCCCTCTGCAAGGAGACTGTCGAGGAGTTTGATTCCTTCTCACAGAAGGTTGGAGTTGCCATCAAGGTCACAGCTACTGAAAACACCCTCAACATGAAGGCTGACAGAGAGAGCCTTCGCATCATGTTCAGGAATATCATCGACAATTCCATCAAGTACATGAACAAGTCGGGAAGTCTTGTCATCACGCTCTCGACTCTGGGAGATGATATTTTTGTGGTGCTTAAGGATAATGGAGAGGGTCTCGACCCAGAGGAGACCACTCATATTTTCGAACTTAATTTCCAGGGCTCTAACAGAATCAGTGGAAATGGTCTCGGTCTTGCCCAGGCTAAGGCGATAGTAGACAGTCTCGGCGGCGAGATATATGCAAAGAGCAGCAAGGGTGGTGGAATGGGCATTTACATTCAGCTTCCTACAGAGGTTTCAGTAGATGAATGATGATAAGAATTTAGAAGGACAGAAAGAAAATAAGAATTACACAAAGCAGATTCTGATTATTGTCATGGCTGTATATATTGTGCTTGGAGCAGTTACTGCGTTTATTTTTGCGGCAAAGGGATCGTATATTCAGGCAAGCACTACCAAGGAGATGAAGTACAATCTTTTCCCGGAAAAGAATGAAGTTCAGGAACCCCAGGAAACCCAGACAACCCAGACTTCCACTGAGGACAGTACGCCTGTGGAAGAGGAACCTGTCATAGAGGAAGCTGCTGTTGAAGCTGAGGAGCCGGAGGTGGTATCTACTGTGTCCGAGGCATCTGCCCCACAGAAGCAGGAGGTTCCTGAGCCTGAGGAGATAAAGTATTACAGATTTACGGTAGTTACTACGGACACTTGGCTTAATATAAGGGAGAACCCAGATACAGAGTCAAAGGTTGTAGGGCATTTCGGCAAGGCAGAGACGGGTTATGTCCTTAAGAAGGGAGATGATTTCTCCCTGGTGACAACGGGAAAGAAGACTGGATATGTCAAGACCGAATACCTTACGCTGACTGAGATTTCAGCTGAGGACTATCCGGAGAAATATAAATAATTTACTTTTTACAGGACAGAAAATATGGGTGGATTTGATAAAAAGTTGCAGGGTGTGCCATTTAAGGATTATGACGAATACATGACACACCTTTTTGCTATTGTAAACTGTTCAATTGATGAGCACCTTCAATCAATGAAGAGGGTGTTCGCGTCTGAGCAGGGTGGATATAAGAATGTAATCTACCCTGATCTTGAGATTGCCCATGATGTGGCGCGCGAGCATGTAGCTTCTTTCTATGGAGGCAACCCTGACGCTGAAGATGTTAATGATGACGAGGATGTTGATATCAGTGATGTACCTGATGACATCCTTGGTATTCTTGGCGCGTTTTCTGGCGGATTTGACGACGATGAGGATGAGGAGGACGACAAATCCTCTGGTTCTTTTGCAAAGGGCGGAGAGGACATGTCACCATCAGAGCGCGTGATTTATGTCCAGGAGAGGGCTGCTGCAGCTGCCGAGGAGGGAGCACTCTTCCCGTTCTATAAGCTGTCACAGGACCAGAAATTCGAGCCCTTTACCATTTTCTGCTTTATTTGCGGTATTCTCTCGTCTACCCAGACGGATTACGCTGGAGTATTCCAGGTTGTCAACGAGAATGCCGGTCTCAGTTCTCCGACAATCGAGTCGGCGGCAAGACTGTATTACGGAAAAAAATATTCAATCACAGGTGCATATTCGGAGATGTCTCTCTGCCTTGAGCAGCTTCAGCCTATCTTAAGTCTGAAGGTTATTCCAAGTATGCCATTTTCTACATCTGTTTCCCCTGACAAGAGAATAATTGATTTCCTCTTTGGCGGTAATCCCTACAAGCTTGACGAGAATTACTCAAGGTTCTTTAAGATGCTCACAAAGAAGGATGAGGAGCTCGAGCCTGTCCTTGCCAACAAGAACATCCTCGATGCCATGGCCATATCCTTTGATGACGGCATCAGACTCTTTGCGTACCAGGGAGACGATGGCTCCGGAAGGAAATTCTTTGTAAAGCATTTCTGCAGGGACAGGGGACTCCAGGCCATAACCCTCAACTGTAAGAAACTGTTTGAGTTTGATGGCAGCTTTGTGGAGCAGGCACTCTGGGCGCTCACAAGGGAGTGTATCCTGACAGGAGCCTGCGCTGTGCTTGAGGATCTTCAGTACCGTGAGGAAGGCAAGGATAGATTTTTCACATATATGGACATGGCCTTTGAGAAACTGATTACTAAGGATGTCGTGGTATTTGCCCTCAGCAAGGAGGAACTCAAGTATAACGAGATTACAAAGGCGCCCATCACCTGCCTTGTGCTTCCTGCTCCTGGAAATGAGGAGAGAGAGATATGCTGGAGGCATTACGCTGAAAAATTCAACCTCGATGACGATGTTGACCTCTTTGAGATGACCAATAAATTTCTCTTCACTCCGGGCAAGGTGTTTGATGCACTGAAGGATGCGAAGAAGCTGACCGCCATGGAGAAGAAGGACAGGATTCCCAGGTCTCTGCTGTTCAAGGGTTGCAACAACCAGATGTCTTCAGAGCTGTCACAGAAGGCGACGAGGGTTGAGGCTAAGTTCGGATTTGATGACATCGTAATGAATGATGACCAGCGTGAGACCATAATGCATGCCATTGAGCAAATGAATTTCAAGAAGCAGGTCTATGACGAGTGGAACTATACCAAGAAATATCCCTATGGCCGAGGTCTTACAGTGCTTCTGTTTGGTGCGCCTGGTACAGGTAAGTCCATGATGGCGCAGGTTCTCGCCCATGAGCTCAATCTTGAGCTCTACCGAGTAGATATCTCGAAGGTAGTAGATAAGTATGTCGGCGAGACAGAGAAGTCCCTTTCGATGATATTCCGTGAGGCGAAGAAGTGTAACGTTGTCCTTTTCTTCGATGAGTGTGATACGATTTTTGCCAAGCGTTCTGATGATGGCGGTTCTAATCAGGCCTCAGCAAACAATAAGACAGCGTTGCTGCTTCAGGAGATGGAGGCATACGATGGAGTGTGCGTTCTAGCCACCAACTATAAGCACAACATTGACCCTGCGTTCTTTAGACGTATGAAATATATTGTCGAGTTCCAGTTCCCGAACCCTGACACAAGAGAGATGCTCTGGAGGACCACAGTGCCTAAGACGACACCCCTTGATGAGGATGTTGATTTCAGGTTCCTTGCGGAGAAGTTTGAGTTTGCAGGCGGTAATATCAAGAACTGTATCCTGAATGCAGCCTTCCTTGCTGCCGCCGATGAGACTGCGGGCGGACTGGTGTGCATGAGGCACTATTTACGTGCGATAAAGTATGAGTATGTCAAGACTGGTAAGGTATTCACGAGAGCTGATTTTGAACCGTACGCTTCGGAGGTATTTGGTTGATAGATAAGGTTAAGGCTTTCTGGAAGAACAGAAAGTTTGGATTAAAAAGAAAAATAATCGGTTCCTTTCTCCAGTTCATGATTGTGATAATGCTGGCAATTGCTTTGCTGTACAGTATTATTTCAACTCTGTATTCCTTCTTTAGTATTACACAGTCCGGTGTTGCGATGCTTGAGATGGCTGAGCTTAGAATTGACAGCCGTGATATAGATTATTTTCGAAAATTCGGTGTCGATTCGACTGAATACGTTCAGGGTATAGAAGCTATCAATAAGATAAAGCAGTTCGGCGGAGCCGACGACCTGTTCGTGGTTGTGCCTCATGAAGACGATATGGACCTGATCTATGATGGATATTTTGATTTAGAGACGGTCCGTAATCAGCTGGTGAAAAACGAAGACCAGACCTTCAAAAGTATTGGAAGGGTAATATACAGCGACGAGCACGAAAAGAGTGTTCTTCTTGGACTATATAGCGGAGATGGAGAGTACGCAAAGAAGAACAGTGTTAAACTGGATATCCAAGGCGGGAGTTCAATAGAGGGGGTTGTCTCATATATCTGTTACAATACAGATGAGAAGAATATTTATTTCGACTTTGCAGAGCTAATTTGTGATGAGGATAATAATCCCATGGCGGTCACAATTGTTCAGTATACCTTCGATGGGTACCTTAAGAGAGCCGGAAATGAAATATTGATGTCATTTTTAATGGCGCTTGTTGCCACATTTCTTCTTGTACTGATTTTTGACAGAAGAATACATAAGATGCTTATCAGTCCTCTGGCGGCACTTACGGCTGCCTCTACCAAATCCCTTGACAATCTGGATGCAGAAAGTGGCAGCATTTCTATTTTTTCCGAACTTGATTTTGACCAGCAGGATAACGAGCTGGGAGTGCTATACAATTCCTTCCTTGGCATGGAGAAAGGGATTAACAGCTTCGTCGACAGAATCAGGCAGATGACCAATGAGAGGAACAGAATTGAGGCAGAACTGGATGTCGCAGCCAGAATCCAGGCATCCTATGTTCCCACGGATTTTGATGCTTTTTCTGAGAAGAATGGGGTATCGCTCTGTGCCGCAATGGTACCTGCCAAGGAGGTCGGCGGAGATTTCTATGATTTCTTTAACTTAGATGACGACCATTTGGGAATCGTGATTGCTGACGTGTCTGGAAAGGGTGTTCCTGCGTCAATGTTCATGATGATTGGAAAGACTCTTCTGAAGGATCAGATGATGAGCGGCAGATCCATTTCGGAGGTGATTAGGTCTGTCAATAATTCGCTCTGTGCTAACAACGCGGAGAATCTGTTTATTACCCTATGGGCAGGAATGCTGACACTCTCGACAGGAGAACTTTGCGTTGTAAACGCAGGTCATGAAAGCCCTATCATGTATAGCGCTGAAACCGGGGAATGCTGGAAGTTTGATGATTCTGACAAGCACGGAATGGCACTTGGCATGTTTCCGGATATCGATTATACAGAGTATACCATGGTGATGAAACCGGGAGACAGGATGTTCCTGTTTACAGATGGCGTATCCGAGGCAACCAACAGCGGGGGCGAGATATGGGGTTGCGACAGGGTGATGGAGGCCTTTGAACGGCATGCAGGGGAAACCGAGAAGGAGATTCTCTCTGATATGTGGGAAGAAATAAATGAATTTGTTGGGGAAGCAGAGCAGTTTGATGATATCACAATGCTGCTGCTAAGGAGGTAATACGTGGATTCTGAAAATAGTTTTGCTAATCAGCTCGAAAGAAACAGACAGGTGCTCGTGGCAAGACAGGCGGCGGATGAGAAGTCTCTTGACAGTCAAAGGGTGATAAGCCTCGGTGCGGATATGGAGAGGGATATGGAGAGACAGCAGGATGCGGAAGCCCGTTCTCTGCCTAATCCCCTGGGACGACTTAAGTCAGTTTTCAAGAGGGATACTCTCCGCAGCTTCTTTGCGTCCGCTGCTGTTGCGCTTGACCAGAGAAATGAGAACAGGCTGACAAGAGAACAGCCGGCAGTACAGGTCAACCGTACCTTTGCGAACTCGAGCATTGGAATGAGTGCCTATAATCCAATTGTGCTCACTCCTGAAGAGATTGAGGAGGTCCATCACGACCCGAGATCCATCGTAAAGTCTGAGGATAAGCTTCTTGCGATGAAGAGGAAGGAACACAGGGAAAAGCAGGATAAGCGTGACAAGGAGACATACGAGGCGTACGTCAATGAGTGTAAGGCTGGACGCCCCAGAATCATGCTGAAGACAGACTCACTTATGAATACGGATTATGTGGATGACTATGTCACCTGTAAATATATAGAGATTGACGGCGAAAAAAATCCCCAGTTTGTAGCCTACAGGAGTATGGTGAAAGGGAACTTTTCTCATATGGAGAAGACCGACATCATCATCAGAAATGTGGCGGCATCTGAATATATGAGTGCTCTTGCGGTTCCTGCGCATACGACGGCTGAGGGCTTCATCGACAGCATTATGGACAAGGAGGGAGTCAGGGGGCTCATGAATCCGCTCCTTCGAATCGGCCTGTCATTGTGTATTCACGATGAGAGATATACCCAGGTATTTGGCCCCTTTGCTGCATGCTTTCCCACTGCTGCCGCCGTGAGGGATCTTGAGGCAAAAATAAATGCAAGGGTTATGGCAGAGACCATTCTTAAGGTTCCTGACACCACTGAGCTTCAATTTGAATATGGGATAAGAGATGCCCATGAGTATGCAGGTCTCCCAGATGAAGAGAAGAAGAAAGAAATAAAGAAAAACACAAAGAAAATCAAGAAACTTAATGACGATCTGGAGCGCAACAGAAAGTCACAGATTTTTATGGCGAAGACTATGCTCGCAGCCCAGCTCGGCAATTTCAGGCTCAAGACTGGTAATGCAGAGGGCGCCTGGACGGGTCCAGTTGCAAATGCCTTTGCACACTGCTCAAGGGTTGGAATTGTGCTTCCCGGCAAGCAGGGAAGTGCCTATAAGGATAGTGACAGGGATGCCACGACAGCTGCGTTCATTGGAAAAAATAAGGGCGAGGGTTCTGGGTTCTACGGACGAATTACTGCCACCCATGCAATCAAGACCAAGGCGAAGGGAATGGGTCGACAGTTCGAGGAGAAGAAGAAGAGCTGGGGATGGATTCTGGGCCAGTATGGAATGAATGTTGCCATCGGTGGAATGGGGAACCGTACCATTAATAATCCGGATGAGGGATTCATCAGTAATGACGGAAAGCATGGTCATATCTATATGCATCTGGAGAGTGGCAACAAGGATCACTATACTGGACTTCTCATCGGTTTTGAGTCCGATGCTCCCGGTAAGACCAATTTGCTTGGACATACCCACGGAGCCGGCAATCCTGAGTTTGCATCAAGCTTCGGCGGTCAGAGAATTGATGAGGTCGGCAATAAGTATGGCGGCAGGGTAGTTGATCTGTCCACGGTTGATGAGGAAGCCTTCAGATTTGTGATGGATGGACTTGAGACTACAATGCGCGGATATATGGAGAGTACCAATGAAGCAGAAATCCTTATGTACAGACATATGATCGAAGTTCTCTGCGGACCTCCTGTCCAGAAGAATGGGAATGAGTTTAAGGACATTCTGAGGATTTGTCTTATGAATAATCCTGAGATTGGAAACAGGGATGTTGAGGGTCTTGTCACCAGGCTGACAATGACTGCACAGGGGGTGAATGCCCATGCTTGATTTACATATTCTTGACAGAGATAATATTGAATTTTTTCAGCCAATCATTACGAGAAATGCGCAGTCCTTCATCAACTGCTGTTATGAGGGCGGATTTGAAGACAGTCTTATCATGCTGGGAGTCACGGACGACAGTAATCCTGTCGGAGCCATTGTCACCAGCATGAAGAGTGATTATTCGGCAGTGATTGAGTCGCTCTTTGTCCGGACCGATTTCCGGCGGATGGGCATCGGCTCCAACCTGGTAGCAATGACCTGTGAGCTTCTGTCACAGCAGGAGGTGTATTATACGCTGAAGTGCACGGTGACGGAGCGGTGGGAATTTGATAAGGATTCAGCACTTCCGAAGGCTGTCCCTGCCAGGGGAAGTGACCTTAGGGCATTTTTCACTTATCTCGGTTTTTCTGAATCACTTATGGAAAACGTGGGAGCGTACCAGATGAGGTTTGGAGACAGCGCTGCGAGAATTGTTCCGCCTGTGTCTGACAAATTTAGTTTCAAGAGAATATCAGAGCTCTCTCTTTCTGAGAAGAACAGTCTCATGGATGAGGACGAGGGACTCCTGTATTATTATCTGAATGAGGGAATGCTCGACGAGGAGCTGTCGCGGTTCTATGTGAAAAATGGAGTCGTGAAGGGGTGTTTCGTAGTGGAGCGTGACGATAAGCAGCTTGTAATCACCTGGGCAAGGGTCGATGAGGATGCACAGCTCTCGCTGGTTCATATGGTGAGGGATTCCTTCCTGCGAGCGAGGGAGATAGTGGATGACTCTGCAATCGTATTCCTGCCATACATTAACGAGGTTTCAAAGACAGCCATCGAGAAAATCTGCAATGACAAGATTGTGAATGCCGAGGTTAATTATGAATTTACATATGACCTTGGTGCACTGATGGATGGGGAGAATCTGGAAATATAGGAAATATGTTAGATAACAACATTCTGAGAAAAAATAATAGGCGAATGTTGCTTGCTTTTGCAGCAAGCACACTGATTCTTGCTGCGCTAATTTATCTTAATTCGCGGGGAATATTCGATTTTGACGACAGGCTTGTATTTTTCATTGCCTTCCCTGGAATTCCAACTTCTATCGCCCCATTCATTCTGTACAGGGCCAAGGTGTCTGATAAATTCCTGAAATACTATATGGCTTTTTCGATGGCTTTCCTCATTGGTATTCTGGGATGCTTCAGCTCTATTGGGATTTATATTTCATTTGCGCTTGTTCCGGTTGCGTCTGTGATGTACTTTGATCCGGTTTTCACAGTCATCTGCTCTATTTTTTCATACCTTATGATGGTGATTGCTGTTTTCATTAACTGTTTTGGAAAGTACGAGGTAACGGAGCTTCATTACAGCCACAAGGACGTGTTTGTTGCATATATTACCGGATTTACGCTTGAGTATTTCATCATGGCAGTATGCGTTATTCAGATACTCCGAAGGGCTATGCAGATGCTTAATGCCCAGCATGAGTCACTCCTTCTTCTTGAGGCACAGGGAGGAAAATATGACCTTCTGTTAAAGGAGAGCAGTGATGTAATCTTTGAGTATTATCCCTGGGAAAAGAGATATTCAGCCAACCGCTCCATTTTTCAGGAGAAGGGTGCAAAAAATGAAAGGGTTGAGAGCGACTGCATTCTTAATCTGATAGAGGATCATCCACAGGTTGGACGTCTCCTTGAGCATATGGAGGATGTATTCAGAGGTGGAGATGGTAGTAAGAAAGTCCTCGACATGAGTCACGAGCATAATGGAGTGAATGTTCCCCTGTGGTATACCTGCGAGTGCTTTGTTGTTAAGGATGGCGACAGACCTGTAAGTATCATTGGTAAGCTTCATAATATTACGAGGTCAATTCTTCTTCAGGAGCAGAGCAGAAGACAGCGGATTTCTGAATACTGCAGCGATGACAGACGCAGGAACTCGTTGTATGAAAAGGTAGTTGCGGACAGTATTAATTTTAGCGAGCATGACTATTCCACACTGGCTCAGGGGCATCAGTTTATTGCAAGGCTGATGGAGAATGCTAAATATCAGGGCAGTCCTGTTGATGCGATTAATATCATGCTTAAGGATATTGGTTCATACTTCCATCTGGACAGGATAATTGTTGTCGAGGCGGATGCAACGAGTGGATCCAACACAATTAACTATCAGTGGAACAGAAAAGAGACGGACCATCTTGAAAATTTTTTCACAGAGATGAGTCGCCGTGACTATGAAGAGACTATAGCTGCCTATAATGAGTTTGGGTATCTTGAGTGCAATCCTGAACAGGGAATAATAACTGCAAAGGCAAGCAATTCCGAACTTTATAAGGAAGTAATTGAGAATGTAATCCTGGGTAATCAGATATGGATTCCTACTATGTCTGAGGGTGAGTATACAGGTGCGGTATACTTTGACAAATATGACACCACGAGATATACGAGTGTTGATAAATTTCTGCTTGCAGAGGCGGTTAATACCATCTACACCTACATAATGAAGGTGAATGCAGAGAATGCCAACAAGGCAAAGAGCGATTTCCTGTCCACAATGTCACATGAAATCAGGACGCCAATGAATGCGATCGTGGGAATGACAGAGGTTGCACTGAGAGAGGAGACCACACCTTCAGTGAGGAATAAGCTGCAGATGGTCAAGTCTTCTGCATTCGGTCTTCTGACACTGATTAATGACATTTTGGATTACTCTAAAATTGAGGCGGGGAGATTTGAAATCGTCCCTGAGAATTTCTCTATACTGTCGCTGATGAATGATGTCAGGGAGATAGTCAAGGCGAGAAATAACGGTAAGCTTGAAATCAGAGTGAATGTCCCTGATAATCTGCCTTCCAAGATTCGTGCGGATGCTGTCAGAATACGTCAGGTCATGATTAACTTCTGCACCAATGCCATCAAATACACGGATGAGGGATACATTGAAATGCGTGTCTCTGTTGCCAGGACGGATGAGAATACAGGTATTTTTGCCTTCAAGGTTAAGGATACAGGGATTGGAATTAAGAGTGAAGACCTGCATAAGCTGTTCAAGAGCTATACCCAGGTTGATACGACTGTGAACCATCACAAGGAGGGAACCGGTCTTGGCCTCGCAATAAGCAGGCAGCTGGTGGAACTTATGGATGGAGCTGTCCATGTGACCAGTGAGTATGGAAAGGGAAGTGAATTCTCGTTCTTTGTACCAGTCGACGTCATCGACTGGACTGAGGCGGGAGAGCTCGACAGCTTCAGCTATGATGATTCTTCCGCTGAAAACAGTTCATCTTCAGGCGGTCTGGGAACTTCAGGTGGTCCTGGGGATTCGGACGGCATGGGCACTTCGGGAGTTTCAGGCGGATCCGGGATATCAGGTGGTTCCAAGCCGGGAAGTCAGTTTGTCATTGCACCGACTGCGAATGTTCTTATTGTGGATGATACTGAGCTTAATCTCATGGTTGCAGAGGCACTCATGGAGCCTACTCGGATGCAGATAGATACCGCAGAGAGCGGAATGCGCGCCCTGGAAATGCTTGGGGAAAAGAAGTACGACATCATTTTCATGGATCATTTCATGCCGGAGATGGATGGAGTCGAGACTACCCAGAAAATAAGGGCTCTTTCAGACAATCAGAACTCAGCTACGCCAATTATCGCGCTCACAGCCGATGCCATGGCAGGAGTTCGCGAGGAACTCCTCGGCGCAGGCATGGATGACTTCATGACCAAGCCCATCATCATGGAGACACTGAACCAGATACTAAGAAAGTGGCTCCCGGAGGAGAAGGTCGAGGAGTAGGGGGTCTGGTGGTGCATTTCCTGCTTTATGATGATTTAGGTGGCTCATTTCCTGCTTTATGTTGAATCTGACGGCACATTTCTTGCTATACGGTGAATCCGCCGGCACATTTCTTGCTATACGGTGAATCCGCCGGCACATTTCTTGCTTTATGTTGAATCTGCCGGCTCAGGGTGGAATATTTGGATTATTCTGCTATTTTACACCGTGAAAATCAGCATGAATTTTGAGATTGGGTGTAAAATCATGAGGTTTTAGATGTATTACACCCTTTTTTATAAGAAACTTTTGTGTGAGTGGTGGAATATCAGGATTTTTGAGGATTATTACACCACCATCAAATACTTGAAGACCGTTTCCGTTTGGGAAATGGTGGAATAATAGAGAGTTAGCTGACTTTTTACACCATCTCAAAATTCCGAGATGGTGTAATTTGTTGTATCAGAAGCTATTTTCCACCCATTTTCAAATTATCAGTTTGCTTAAGAAAATCAGCACGGTGGAATATTGGAGAAATAGTCTCATTTTCCACCTTTTGAGCATATTAGACGAGCTACTCAGGACAAAAAGAGCT
>DCHL01000099.1:39833-42758 GCA_002317595.1 Lachnospiraceae bacterium UBA1753
CTACTCAGGACAAAAAGAGCTTTTCGGGCATAAAAAAAGAGCTGCTAACGGGAATCGGACCCGTGACCTCCGCCTTACCAAGGCGACGCTCTACCGACTGAGCCATAGCAGCACTTTACGCGTGATTCACGCGACGCAATAGATGATACCACGATGGTCAAGAAATTGTCAACATGGAATGATAAACAGGTCACTATAGTGACCGCTGATGTGACCGCTGAAAAAATGAAAAATGAAATTCTGCTGCGCAGAGGTATTTTAGTGTGGACTGTTTGTTTTGCACAATCCTATATGGCATGTGGGAAAAATATAGGCTATGGGAGTGAAGTGTATGATAGCCGATACGGCATTTTTGAAAAGTGTATTGGCTGTTGGATGTAAAATCATGATAGCCAATAGAAGAAACAAATTAGGAATATAGGGCAATAGGGAATTTTACTGGTGAGCCAATAACTCCTGAAGGAACTTATGTTTTGTTAATGGTTGGATAGTTATGGCTTATTGCCATAATTGAGAAGCAGCCTATAAAATGGAGAATATCGAGTTATAGGGCATCATAAGAATTGCGGAATAGCCTATATGCAAGCCTACATAGGAGAAATAATTCATATAGGGAAAATGCATACACATAAGGAGAGCCTATATTCAGCAAGAAACAGACGCACAGAAAGCGCTTCACGGAAAGAAAATAATCGCAGAGTCCACTACACAGCAAAAAGGGAAGTGCAGTGGCTCTGCGCAAAAAGTCAGTTATCTGTTAGTTGGTGTTGCTTTTGATCCTAATAATTTCATCAAGGGAAATGTTGCAGATTTCGGAAATCTGCTCGGGCATAAGTCCTTTAGCAAGCATAACGCTGATCAACTCGGATCGTCCCTGTTCAAGACCAGCGGCAAGCCCCTCGGCATGTCCTGCGGCAAGCCCCTCGGCATGTCCTGCGGCAAGGCCCTCGGCATGTCCTGCAGCATGTCCTGCGGCAAGTCCTTCTGCGTGGGCTTCTGCATAGACCTGCTCCGTCACATCTTGGACAAGCCATTTTTTGTATGTTTTCATATCTACTCCATCAAGCAGCACTCCGATCACCTCCGATCTGTTATCTATTAGAATATCCTTTAGCACATCATTTTCGATGCATGTGTCAATTGCACTTGTAATTGCACTCTCAAGACTCATGCCAGCATTCTGATTATCTCTTACAAGCTGGATGAACGTTGAGTAATCGCGAAGTCTTCTGCAGGCCTTCATATACTTTTCGTTGTGCCCCTTATTGATATTGAGCACCTTCACTGACAAGATAAGTGAGGGATCAATAGAGGTGTTTGCGTAAGCATCTGACAGACTGAGAGTAACCTCATCATCAATTTCCTTTTCGCCGTTGTAGAAGACCACACACTGCGGTGTGGGGATCTTCAGCAGCGTTTCACTATACAGCTTTCGGTTGTCCTTCTCTAGGTACTTCTGATATTCCTGAACTAAGTATACCAGCATTCTCAGTGGCATGTTCGGATTCCAGGTGCTCTGGTGCTCATAAAGGCACAACGTCCCAGAAAAAATATAAGCCACGTCATTCTTCATGGTGATAAACAGTGCATTCTCGAGAGTGACTATAGTGAGATCGGAGGCATCTGTCTCGTTGCTGTTATTAAGTACATTATACAGCTGAAGGAGTGCTTCGCGGTCCTGCCTGAAGACCATCTCAAAAATATTGGATTTGTACTTTCTGTTTACCTTCCATATTTCCAGCTCACGGATGCGCTGCAGCAGTCCTTTAATCTGTTCCCTCATTGATTTGTTTTCCTTTTCCATACAATTCTCCTTTCGAAAAAGTGTTGCAGAGAACTGTATGCTGTGCTCAGGTCTCCGCTGCTAAAATAGTGAATAATAAAAGCATAGAATCCTGATCTAAAAAGAATTAAAGAATGAGTAACAGAAACTGACCTGTCGGTCAGCGAAGTGAGTGGTCATGGAAATCTATTATTGGGTAAAAAATAAAAATCCAGAGCATATCACCTCAGAGATCTGAAAATATGCTTTGGATTAATTTTAAGCAACATATCAATATTTGTAAAGAAAAAAGCCACAAATATGAATAGAGAAAATGTCTCAAAATGAATAGGAAAAAAGCCGCAAAACGACGAGGTGGGAAGATATCCCAGAGCTAAAGCTCAGGGGATATCTTGATTTATTTTATATCTTCTTCCTGCATATATCCGCAAGGCAGCATCTGTCACAGTAGGGTGTGGTTCGGGCTGTGCATACGGCCCGGCCGTGGTCGACAAGTCTGTGGCATAAATCGTTCCCTTCCTCGGGGGGGACAATCTTGCGAAGCGCCATCTCGACTTTGTAAGGGTCTTTGATGTTGTCAACCAGACCGATTCTGTTGGAGAGTCTGATGCAGTGGGTGTCAGTTACGATGGCAGGCTTCTTAAATACATCGCCGACAATAAGATTTGCGCTCTTGCGGCCTACTCCTGGGAGGGTGAGAAGAGTGTCAAAGTCATCGGGGACCTGGCCTTCATATTTTTCCCACAGTTCTTTCATACACAGGCTGATGTCACGGGCTTTGCTGTGACCGAGACCGCAGGGCTTGACTATTTCCTCGATTTCCTCAACCGGAGCATTGGCGAGGGCTTCCACAGTGGGGAATCTGTCATAAAGCGAAGGGACAATTCTGTTAACGCGCTCGTCCGTGCACTGGGCAGCGAGACGGACAGATACCAGCAGTTTCCAGGGTTCCTCGTAATCGAGTGTGCAGTCGCTGTAGGGGTAGTCATTCTTCAGTCTATCAATTACCGCAAGGGCAAGTTCTTTCTTTCTCATATAATGATATTTCCATTTCTGTAAATAAGTAATGCGTATCAGCCTCAGTAGGATTGAACACAGATAATTGTATACCCTATGAACGGTAATTCCAATTATGACTTTTG
>DCHL01000099.1:42835-61521 GCA_002317595.1 Lachnospiraceae bacterium UBA1753
TTTTGAAAAATATGTGAAAGGCATAATTTTGAAAAATAAGTGAAACGCATAATTCTGAAAAGCACTATTTTTTTTTTTTTTCTATGATATATTGGCCATAGATGCGAAGCAGGATTTGCCTTTTCTGGAAAGTCTGCAAGCGTCGAGAATATTTTATTATAAAAGGGAGAGTGAATACGATGAAAATGGGTATGTTGAAAAAGAACCTTTCGATGCTCCTCTGCGCGGCGATGGTCTGCACCGGAAGCATGAGCGTGCTGGCAGCCAATGTATCGGAAGAAGCAGTTGCCAATGTATCGGAAGAAGCAGTTGCCGATGCGTCTGAAGAAGCGATTGCCGATGTGTCTGAAGAAGTCATTGGCGATGCGGCTGCTGAGAGCGAGGAGATGGTGGGAGAAGTAGAGCCGCTCCAGCCCAAGGAGTATGTTGTTCTGCTTGATGAGACGGATAAAAAATTCTATATCAGATTCCTGGATTCCGAGAATGGGCTCTCTGATGGTACATATAATGTGTATGTCGAAACATATGGATATAAGGGCACTTATACTCCTGTGACAATAATTGACAGCTGCAATCTGGTGGTTGAGAACGGAGTTGGAACCATTTCATATGAAGGCGAAATGATTGACCTTATCTCGGCCGCTTATGGTGAAGATGTCACGCAGGGAGTCAAGGAGACTGAGCATAAAAGTGATTCATATGTCATGCAGCTCTGGGGTGTTGAAGGTGATGTGTCAATGGAATTGGTCCATTACGGTGTATCTTATAATCAATATGATGATAAGGTGAATTACAATTCAGGCGGAAGCTCCAGACATAGATGCGGAGACGAACTTCTTCAACTGAACTATGTTGAAAGCAATTATCCACAGCTTTATGCTTCTGATTGGAATGATGTAAAACCTGATAACTATACGATTACAATGCATTCATTTACAGATGGCAGGGTGCTGGCAACCGCAACTGCTCCGGCATCAGAGCTATTGGATTTGAGTAAAAAATGGACTCTTCCTGATGAATTCCAGCAGAAGGTAGAGTCGTCACGTACTCTTGTTTATTTCCTGGCAGAAGGAAAAACTGGAAGTGTAGCTGCAGGATATTTCATAAAGAGAGGTTCTTCAGGACCTTCGGTTAAGACACCCAGGTTCGAGAACTCTACAGTTAATATTTTTAACGGAAAGGCAACCAAGCTTAAGCTTCTTGATACCAAGATTGACAACAAAACCACGTTGAAGGCAAGAAACTGGTTTTCAGATAATCCCGAGATTGCGACGATTAACAAAAAAACTGGAAAGATTACACCTAAAAAGACAGGCACAGTTACAATTACCGTTGATCTGGTTAAGGGAAGTGATGTGTACAAGAGCCTCAGCTGCACGGTTAATGTTGAGAAGGCGACAGTATCAAGCAACAAGGCTACACTGACCATGGGCGCTGATGAACCGCAGAGCCTGACGCTTAAGCTCGACAATCTTTTCCCCGGTCAGCAGAAGGAAGAGTGGACAGCACTTAAGAAGACTGTTGCGACTGTAGATGCTGAAGGTGTTGTAACTCCCCTTAAGGCCGGTAAGGCTAAGTTCAAGACAAAGAGGGACGGTAAGACCTTCGTTGTGACTGTTACAGTATATAATCCTGAGATTGTGACTCCAAGACGCAACCGTATTGATGGAAGTGACGAGCTGAAGCTTGTAAAAAATAAGACCCTGAAGCTTAAGGTAAAGGGCGGATATAAGCCGAAATATACGTCACTGAATCCCGAGTTTGCATCAGTAACAGGTGCTGGAAAGGTTAAGGGACTTGCAGCTGGTGTTGCTGTAATAAAGATTGAGACAGTTGACAAGACCCTGTATCAGGTGATTAATGTCGAGGAACCGTCAGCTGGAAAGTAGATTTGGCTGAAGATGTTGCTTAAAATGAGATAACATATTTTTTCGCAGGCATAAAAAATAACAGGGCCATCGCTCATTGCTGTGACGTTGCAGCAGGGGCGGTGGCCCTGATTATGCTTTATCAGGAATGTTGTAATTGGAAGATTAAAGGTATCTCTTAGATTATTGAAAAATCACTCAAAAAATCGTATAATCATTTAAATATAGATTTTTTTATAGTAGAGAGGAGCATTATGGAAAGATCAAAACATTTTATTGAACAGGAAATCGACAAGGACCTGGCGGAGGGCGTGTATGACCACGTCTGTACCCGATTCCCGCCAGAGCCTAACGGATATCTTCATATAGGACATGCAAAGTCCATTCTCTTAAACTACGGCCTTGCACAGGAGTACGGCGGTAAGTTCAACTTGAGATTCGATGATACTAATCCTACCAAGGAGAAGACCGAGTTCGTTGAGTCAATCAAGGCGGATGTTGAGTGGCTCGGAGCCGATTACGAGGACAGATTATTTTTTGCCTCAAATTATTTTGACAAGATGTATGAGGGTGCGATTAAGCTCATCAAGAAGGGTAAGGCTTATGTGTCTTCGCTTTCAGCAGAGCAGATAAGGGAGTACAGAGGTACCTTCGCAGAGCCTGGCAAGAATGACCCTGACAGAGAGCGCAGCGTGGAGGAGAACCTTCAGCTGTTTGATGATATGAAGAACGGCAAGTTCGAGGATGGTACCATGGTGCTTCGTGCCAAGATTGATATGGCATCACCCAATATCAACATGAGAGATCCCGTTATCTACCGCGTGGCTCATATGACTCACCATAACACAGGTGATAAGTGGTGCATCTACCCTATGTACGACTTTGCCCATCCTATTGAGGATGCAGAGGAGGGGATTACACATTCAATCTGTACCCTTGAGTTTGAGGACCACAGACCTCTGTATAACTGGGTTGTTGAGGAACTTGAGTACAAGAATCCTCCAAGACAGATTGAGTTTGCCAAGATGTACCTCACTAATGTTGTCACAGGTAAGAGATATATCAAGAAGCTTGTTGAGGACGGAATTGTTGATGGATGGGATGATCCCAGACTCGTTTCAATCGCAGCTCTCAGAAGACGCGGATTTACGCCTGAATCAATCAGGAACTTCGTTGAACTGTGCGGCGTAAGTAAGTCACAGGCATCAGCTGATTACGCGATGCTTGAGTATTGCATCAGAGAGGACCTCAAGATTAAGAAGCCCCGTATTATGGCGGCTCTTGATCCTATCAAGCTCGTGATTGACAACTATCCTGAGGACCAGACAGAGATTCTCGAGGTTGCCAACAATCTTGAAAATGAAGAACTTGGCAGCAGACCTGTTCCCTTCGGCCGTGAGCTTTACATCGACAGAGAGGACTTCATGGAGGAGCCTCCTAAGAAGTACTACAGACTCTTCCCTGGCAATGAGGTTCGTCTCATGAATGCCTACTTTGTAAAGTGCGAGAGCTTTGAGAAGGATGCAAGTGGCAAGGTTACTGTTGTTCACTGTACATATGATCCCGAGACCAAGCAGGGTACAGATAAGCCCATGCCCAGGAAGGTAAAGGGTACAATCCACTGGGTTCCTGCAAAGCAGGCAGTGAAGGCTACTGTAAGGCTTTATGAGAATATCATTGATGAGGAGAAGGGCGTGTACAATGAGGATGGTTCATTGAACCTCAATCCCAACTCGCTCACGGTGCTCACTGACTGTATGATTGAGCCTGCAATCGCAACTGCGAAGGCTTACGACAGCTTCCAGTTCGTGCGTCAGGGATTCTTCTGTGTTGATGCCAAGGATTCAAAGCCTGAGGCGCTTGTGTTCAACAGGATCGTATCACTTAAGAGTTCCTTCAAACTGCCTGCGCAGTCATAGATTTTTCGGGGGAATTCAGGGGGAACTGCCTTAGGGCAAAAATAATTTTTTGGAAGGTTTACTATGGGTATTTTATCAGGACTTGAAGGCTTCGGACTTGGAGGCCTTGAGAATATTGATATCTTTGGTTCGGATAAGAAGGAAGAGAAGAAGCCGGAGCAGAAGGCTGAGGCTGTGCCTGAGCTGACTGAGTCTGATCTTATCTTTGCAAAAAATTTCAAATGTCCGTGCTGTGACAAGGAGTTTAAGTCAAAGACTGTGAAGATTGGTAAGGCGAAGCTTATCGGAACGGATCTTGACCTTCGCCCGAAGTATGAAATCGTGGACTCGCTTAAGTATGATGTCATTCTCTGCCCACATTGTGGATATGCAGCAATGGCGAGATTTTTCCAGTATATTACAGGGCCACAGGCGAAGCTTGTGCGGGTCAATATCTCGCAGGCGTTCAAAAATGTCGAGCCGAAGGGCGATATCTATACATACGAGGAAGCGATAGAGAGATACAAGCTGGCCCTTGCCAATGCGATAGTAAAGCGTGCGAAGAGTTCAGAGAAGGCATATCTCTGCCTTAAGCTTGCCTGGGTCATCAGAGGTTCGGGCGAGGCACTTGATGAGAAGCTTCCTGATTTTGATGCAAGGTTAAAGCAGTGCAAGGCTGAGGAGGACGAGCTCCTTAAGAATGCGCTTGATGGTTTTCTTGCGGCAAGACAGTCTGAGACATTCCCTATGTGTGGAATGGATGAGAGTACAGTAGATTATCTGATAGCTGTCCTGTCCATGAGATTTGGACAGATGGAGGTTGCTGCCAAGCTGGTCAGCGGCATCCTTACTTCGCCTAATGCGAACAAGAGGATGAAGGATAAAGCGAGAACGCTCAAAGAGGTTATGGTTGAGCAGCTTCGTGGTAAAAAATGATTAAAGAGTTCTCTGCCTACGGGTGGAGAACTTTTTGTGTTTTAAAACACGGAATAACCTGGAGATAAGGGTTATCCACATTATTTCAAGGGGGAAAGAGTATGAAATGTAACTTGAAGCGATTAATCTGCACAGTGATTTCGGCCGCGATGATTTTTACATCAGTGCCTGTCACTGCACTTGCAGCACCTGGGGCAGTTCCTGAGGAGGAGATTGAAGCTGTTTCTGAAGAGGAAACGGTCGCTGCTTCCGAAGAGGATGCGCTTTCTGAGGAGATGATTTCTGAGGGAAATATCTCTGAGGAAGATATCCTGGAGGAAACAATCGAGGCTGAGGGCGCAGAGGAGGACGTGCCTGAGGAGGAAGAGCAGCAGGAAGAACTGCAGGATAACGAACAGCAGAGTGAGGAGATAATTACTGCTGAGGGCGATGAAGAAAACGCAAATCTCAAAATTGAGAATTTTGATGATTACAATGGTCTGCTCACCTTTTACTATAGGATTGGCAATAATTCAGAGTATACGCTGATTGATGCTGGAACTAACGGCGAAATTGATCTGCCGGTTGGGGCTAATATTTATGCTGTAAATAGCAGTGAGAACCGCTATGGATATCGCCTGACATATGACGGAAACCCCAATACTGGATTTGTGCTGGAAAATTCGGCAGATAGTGGGCAGCAGAGTATTTGGCGTTTGGAATACGGTCCCGGTCTTTATAATCTTTCCTTTGAAATTATTCCGGTTCAACGGGTGACGCTCGTATCGGATAACAGGGTTTCCATGTACACAGGTTATGATTTTGATTCACAGGAGTATACTGGTCAGATAGAGAGCGGAAGCACAATTTCTGTTAGAGCCGGGGACAATATATATTTCTATGCAGAGCTTGGAGAGGGAGAAGCCTATAGTTACACCAGGTCAGATAATGAAACTGAGAGTTATTTTTATGGCAATTCATATACTATCCCAGATGATATAGATGGTGTGACTCTCACATTTGGAATTTACAGGTTTCCTTATGCTGATTACAGCTATTCTGTTGTGGATAATACAAAGGGAGCAGTGGGGCTCTACTACGATTATAATTGCGAAAATCCACTTGATTCAACGGGGAAGTATTCTGGCACTTATGGATTTAAGGACAGTCATATCTATGCCAAAATTACGGGAGAAGTTCCGACTGAGTCATATTATGTTGTGAAAAATAAGAAAGGCGGTGTCGTTGCTAAGCTTGAGCATGATTGGGTTGAATATGTCTGGTATGGCGATCTGAAAAAAAGTGATGAAGTGCTTACCATTGAAGAGGTTTCATACCCTTCTGCGACACTTGATATTTCAGATAATTTCTCGGAAATGGCATCAGTATATTCAGATGCTGCATGCACGAAGAAACTTAAATCTGGAGATTCTATTTTATCTTCAAAAAACAACACATTATATTACAAGTTGAATTCTGATGTGGAGGAGGATAAAGGTTATTCTGTTGATAGTAAGTTTATGCTCTCTGATAATAACTGGAGTTATTGGTATTCTACGAGTCTTGATAGCGATAACTCGATAGGTGCGGTAAGTCTCAATTATCCGACTTCAGAGGAAGATGTTGTGTTCAAGATTGAAATGAATGGAACCTACTTAAGGGTACCATTTATTATCGAAAAGCCGGAAGAGGGAAAGTATGATCTGAGTGGTGAAATCAGCATTACAAGGCAGGTGAGGACCGTTTCAGATAATCAGCTTGTGTGGCAGTGGGTTGAGCTTGCTTCAGGTGATTATGTATCTGGAAGCGATCAGATTGGGGTCAGACTTACCGGGCGCCTCAAGGAAGAGAACACACGTGCCAAGATATCAGTGGTGTTCCACTATTCAAATAGCAAGAAAAAGTATAGTAGTGAGAAAAAACTTTTCTTAACAGAAGAGAATAGCAGCGCGTATTTGAATCTCTGGAGCGTAAATCCGGATAGTGAAAAAATTGTTCTTGTTGCTGAGGAAGTGAAGAAACCGTCACTTGTTATTACTGATCCTGAAAATATCGGAGAGAAATTTGTAGTTACAGACGAGGGAGGAAATACATATAAGAATGGAGATTTCATTCCCGAGTATGGGACCCGTTATTTTTTGAAAAATAATGCTGACAAGGCGATTGTGGCATCCTTTAGCTCAGATTATGGAAAAGCTAAACGGATGAGGACTATTATTGCCAAAGGCGGGACCTCCAATAAATGCTATTGGTCTGGCAATGACGATTTGGAAATTG
Source organism: Lachnospiraceae bacterium UBA1753 (assembly GCA_002317595.1). Classification (GTDB taxonomy): domain Bacteria; phylum Bacillota; class Clostridia; order Lachnospirales; family Lachnospiraceae; genus UBA1753. Next base: position 49,794 of record DCHL01000099.1, read on the forward strand.
AATTATCCTATGCTACTGGTTTCAAGATTGCATTATCACCAGAACTGCTTAAGGTTGCTGATGTGTACAATATGTCGGGGGATGAAACTGCGCTTAAATCTGGGGATACTATAGTATCAACTGATACCCTGAAAATCAAATTAAAGAGCAATCCTGACAAGACAAAGGAATATAGGTTTGAATGGATTGAATGGCATGATGATTCAGGCGAGGATTGGGATGAATTCGCGTCAAGTAGTCTTGATAGTGAGTGCACTGAATGTGAATTTGATGTCCCGGCAATCTTTGAGGGTGCTGATTATGAGTATCCGATCAAAATGGAAGTCATCAACAAGGCCATTTTCCATATAGATACAACGACCGATAAGGATAACAACTTCGGCTCAAATGTTGAGTACTTCAAGACGTGGTGGGACGAGAATGATGACTGCCATAAGGTTCAGCTTCATGACGGGGACTATGTTAAAAAAGGTCAGAATATAGTGGCCGAATATTCGGGGACTGATCCTGCCGAATCCGAGTATTATGCACTTACGCTGACTTCAAAATATGAGAAGAGAGAAGAAGTCGAAACAAGAACAAGTCTATTCTATTTTGATACCGATGTGGATAAGCATGTGGTCGGACTTCGTGACTGGCAGGGAGACAAGCGCAGAGATGATCAGATATTAACTGTAACTGCATTTGCCAGAAGAGTCGCCAATCCCAAGATTACGATTGTGGATACAGCCAATTTTGGGGATAAGGTCAGACTTTATTATGAAAAAGATGACCTTGAAGATGATGATGCGGATGCACAGAAAGTATATTTGAAGAGCGGTGATTCATTCCCAGCGACAAGATTTCTTCGCGTTGAGAATGGCTGTGATACTGCAATCTACATAAGCCTTTCTGATGGTTATGAAGATGGTATCGGAGCACATGGTACCAGATGGCTTGAAAAATGTAAGAAGGATGTTACAGTCACACTTGGCAATCTTCCAGTGAATACCATTACAATAGACAGCAGCGGAGTGCCTGAGGGAAATGAGTTTGCCGTGCGCTCATTCAATGACGATTATTTTGAGTCAGAGATGACAGCCCTTTCATCAGGGGATGCTATTCCCTGGAGAACCAATATCGATGTGAAGGCACTCAAACTTAAGGATAAAAACTCAGCACTCAGAGTGAGAATGATATGTGGAAAGTATGATAAGACCTATCTGCTGAGAGAGGGTGATTGCGAATGCCTGATTTATGATGTAACGCAAGACATGAGTATTATTGCTGATGTAGTGACACCCAGGAAGCTGAAAATCGGTAATCTGGAAGGTGCTGTTTTGACATGTGACACACGGATGTCAGTGGAAGAGAATACCGAACCTCTCAATGGGAAGACAGTTGATATACTGCCTGGAGACCGGGGACATATTTATTTCCAGGATGAAGATCTGAAAAAATCTGATAAACTAGAAGACTACCTTTATGTTATCCGTGTTTTCCAGACTATTGGAGGAGAGACTAAGGTTAAAGACTATGTATACAGTGAAGAATATGAATGTAGGTCAACATCCTTTACAATGCCTGACTCTGATATGGAACTGTCCTTTGACATTGTAAAGGCATATCACGTGACTGACCCTGAAGGACGTATGTACTGGGATCTTAGTTCTCCTGGAAAGATTGAGATATGGCAGGATGAATGGGATCGGTCGGACACATATATAGCTGAGGGCGAGACTGTAAGGGTTCTTTTCTGGAATTCATTGCGCTTCTTTACTAAACTGGATGTTTATAGCAAGTATGAACCTGCAACTAAGGTTGTTGATAACCTTGATGTGGATTACCGGATGCGTGATTGTCCTACATTTACCATGCCATCATATCCGATAATTATTGATATCAATGAGACAGACAGAAATGCTCACGAGATTACTATCGATAAGAGTAATCTGACAGCTGGAAATGATGCGTATGTCGAAGTGAAAAATAAGAATGACTGGAGTCGACTTGAGTCTGGTGATACTGTGTATGAAACTCAGGATATGTGTGCTGGTGTCAGAGCGATTGAGGATGATAAGCAGATGATGGTTTCTGTCACCAAGACAGGAACAAATGAAATTGTAACTGGTTCGAAGAAGGGCAACGTCATCGATGTCATGAAGAAGTTCTTCTTTGGAATGCCAGACGATGATATTACAGTTTCATTTACTCAGAGAACAGTGAAGGGAGAGGGAAGAAAGCTTACAATCGCAGAGGATATTTCTGCATCATCTTCAGTTGCTTACAGCGCTGAAGGCAAAGAAACATATTCTCTTGAGAGTGGAGACAGAGTTAAGCCTGGCGATAAGGTTGTAATCGATATTTCTACTCTTACAGCAGATTCAGCAGTTGCAATTTCTGCAGTATGTCCTGATGAGAACATGGTTGCTTCCGGAGCGGGAATAACCAACGACTTTACTAAGGCATACTACTCAAAGATTGTGAAGAAGACAGGTAAGGTCAGCTTCACAATGCCGGATTATCCTCTTGAGCTTTCAGTGAGAGAGATGTCCGCTGCAGATATTGATGTGATGGAGTCCGATATCAAGGAGGCTGAGGTTACACTTAAAAAGACTTCATTCACGTTTACTGGTGAAGCGATTGAGCCTGAATTTGACGTCAAGCTTGATGGCGCGACGCTTAAGCTGGGAACGGATTATACTGCAGAGTATTCAAATAATGTAAATAAGGGAACAGCAAGTATCGAGCTTACTGGAGTAGGCAAATACTCTGGAAATAGGACAATCAACTTTAGTATTGCACCGAGGAATATTGAAGATGAGTCAGTTGTGATTGGAATGGCAGACAGGGTTCTGTTCACGAGAGTAAGGGAATATGAGCCTGTGCCGTTTATCCTTCTTGGCGAAAAGAAATTTGAGGCTAAGGACAATCTGACTGTAAAGTACTCAAACAATACTGGTGTTACCGACAATGCTAAGGCTGAAATTACGGGCGTTGGCAACTTTACAGGAAGCGTGACAAAGTATTTCGAGATCTACAAGGAGACAGAAGCAGCAGTAGATATTGCTTCTGCTGTAATTTCGTTTGAAAATGACAGCTTTGAGTACACAGGACAGAATATTGAACCTGAATTTACTGTAAAATATGCCGATGTAGTTCTTGATGCGGGTGTAGATTACACTTATTCCTTCAGCAATAACAGGGATTGCGGCGTTGCAGTTCTGACGATTGCCGGAATGGGAGCCTTCACAGGAACACAGACGAAGACCTTTACCATTACAAAGAGAAGCTTTGATTCAGAACTCTTTGTAGCAACGATAGCTAATGTCAAGTACGCAAGGAAGACAAAGGAATACACTCCTGCACCTATAGTAGTTTATGGCGGTGAGAAGCTGATTCCGGATGTTGATTACAGTCTTTCATATGCAGACAATGATGGTACTAAGGAGGATGCTTCTGTAATTATTACAGGTATCCATAACTTCAGCGGAACAAGGCAGTTAAGCTTTAAGATTCTCAAGGAGACAGTTGCATCGACAAAATTCAGTGTTACGCTCTCTGATAAGAAGTACACCTATGATGGAACTGAGAAGTGCCCGGCAGTTACTGTCAAGTATGGAGGTGATCCTGTAGATGCTGAGGATTATGAGGTTGTCTACTACGACAATATTGATGCAGGTAATGCAAGAGTCTGCATCGTAGGTATGGGACCGTTCTCAGGAACAAAGGAAGTTAAGTATAAGATTGAGCCTGCTCAGCTCACTGACAGCAATACAGTAATTGATGCAATTCCTGATCAGGTATACAGCGGTGAAGTAAGACCTGATGTTGTTGTACGCAACAAGGCAACAGGCAAAGAAATTGCTGCATCTGACCTCAAGATATCTTATGCAAATAATAAGAAGGTTGGAACTGCCAAGGTAACTGTAAAGGGTCAGAATAACTACAGAGGAACTATTAAGACCACGTTCAACATCGGTGCCATGGGCTTTGATGACTATGAGTACAGCATTGAGGACCAGCTCTACACCGGTAAGAAGTGCACACCTAACATTATTGCTATCCACAAGACCACAGGTGAAGTAATCGAACTCAGTTCGAAGAATGCATTCAAGGTTAAGTGGGCAGAAAATAAGGAAGTAGGAACTGCAACTGCAACCTTCGAACCGAAGAACAAAAATACCTTCGTCTTCGATAGCACAAAGGACAACAAGAAGGTTATTGAGTTCAGTATTGTGAAGACAGACCTTGCTCTTGCAAGGATTGCTGAAATCTCTGATCAGAAGTATAAGAAAAACAGGGAAGCTAAGCCGAAGATTTCTGTTTACGTTGGAAATACCAAGATTTCCAATTCTAAACTGAAGATTGAATATGGTAACAACAAAGCAAAGGGAATTGCTACAGTAACCATTACTTCTGCAGATGCCGACCACTTCACTGGAACGCAGACTGCGACCTTCACAATTAAGTAATTTTTAGTAAGGATGCGAGATATCTCTGCTGATATCGAGCAGAATTGCGAGACTACATAATTATTTCTCCCCGTAGGTTTCGACTTACGGGGAGTTTTGTGTTTTAATAGATAGTATGAACAAAATGAAGTCATTAATGAAAAAAATGAATATCGATTCTGTGATACTCCTTTTCCTTGTGACAATCTTTCCGCTTCTGATATTTCCCGTAAAGTACCAGAGCAGACTGTATGGATATATTTTTGCTGCACAGAATCCTGTGGCGTGGGATACATTTCTGGTTGTGAAGGTCTGGGCGCTTTTATTTCTGGTAATCTTCATGGGCATCAGAATGCTTTCGTGCCATATCATGCATGGAAAGAATATTGCGGCTCACTCGCGGAATGAATCAAGTTTCTTTTTGGGAAAATCAGTTCCTGGAATTATGTGTGGTGAGCATGTTCTGGCGGCGGTATTGCATGTCCTGGCGGCGGGATTAGCTGTGCTCCTTATTTTTTCTACACTCTTTTCAGTGGATGCGAAGCTGTCGCTCTTGGGAGCGGATGAGCAGTTTGAGCCGCTGGTGGTTCTCCTTTGCTATATGGCTGTTGCGGTATATGCGGGATGGACCAGGAGGCAGATGGATGATAAGTGGCTTTTTGATTTGTTGAGCGCAGGGGTGGCGGTGATTCTGATCGTGTCCGGAATTGCAGGGGCTATTCAGAGAGTTGGATTCGGGGATGAGGCATACCTGACTCTCTATAATTCCAACTACGCTGGGATGTTCCTAGCAATGTTGCTCCCTCTGTGCTATCTGGGAGCATTCAATAGAAGGAGTATCCTTCGGGGTGTCGGAGCTGCATGCGGAGTGATAGCACTTATCTGTACTGGCGCCAAAGCTGCCATGGCAGTTGCTGTTATTGTATTCGTTGTCTCTGTCTGTTGTCTGGCTGCAAGACGGGGCATTCGCATTTGGGCATGTGTGGTCCTTACTGTGATGATTGCTGTACTTACCGTACTTATTTTTGCTGCATCAGGGCAGGGCAGGGAGCGTACCGCTGCCTCAGTTAGCAATGTTGAAACGATGAGCGATGGCATCTGTTTTACCAGAGAGGGCGAGAAACTCCTGATTTCCTTTGAGATGATAGACGAGGAACACTATGAATTCCTGCTTAAGGACGGCGACGGCAACCCGGTCGCATATGAAAAGAATGATGAAGGCACACGCTTTGTCCCTTCTGATGAGAGATTTGCGCCCTACGAATTCACCATTGCTGACTACGGCGATTACTATGGTTTCATTGTGTACGTTGATGGGCGAGAGTGGTATCTGGCCAAGGGAAGCGACGGCGAATTCTACTATGTGAATGGTTATACCGGACTTGATAAGTTTGTGATGGCACGCAGTATTGGATTTGACGGTTGGGAGAGTTTTGCGACAAACCGCGGGTATATATGGTCTCGCTCACTTCCGCTGCTGTTTGGGGATGTTATGTCTGAGGACGCCGTATCTGAGATCGCTGTATCTGAGGGCGTCGTATCTGAGAGCGCCGTATCTGAGGACACCGTGACTGAACATGCCATGATCTGGAGAGCGTTCATCGGATATGGGCCTGATACATTTGCGGCGGTATTTCCACAGAATGATGTCGCAAAGTACCTGTATACCGACCTTCCGTATAAGATGATTATCACAAAGCCTCATAATATGTACCTTCAGCTTGGATGCCAGTGCGGAATCCCTGCATTGCTTATTTTTCTCGCAATAGTATTGCTCAAAATTGCGGGAAGTGTCAGGACGCGATTTCAGACATGGAAGCAGTTCCTGAATCAGAGAAGAAATGAGTATGCGAATCAGGAGAAAAATATGGAGCAGGAATGCTCTGGGCTTGATTCCGCCATCCTGCTGTGCGTTATCTCATTCCTGCTGATGGGTATGTTCTATGACTCTTCAGTCTGCGTGACACCTGTGTTCTGTCTGCTGCTGGGGCTGCTGCGCGGGAAGGGTCTGATTAGGACAGATAAGGACAACTAAAGTGGTGCTAATTTGCATCGAATGTGAAAAATATTTTTTTCTTTACTTTGTCGCTTTAAAGTGATATATTGCTACTGTAACATATGTCGATGATGATATATTTCAGAGACATATGTATTTTTTTGTGAAATGGAGGACAGTTATGAAAAAATTATTAGCACTTACACTTTGTGTGGCAATGAGCTTCTCACTTGTTGCATGTGGAGCAGCTGCTGAGTCAGCACCCGCGGCTCCTGCAGCTGAAGCAACAGCAGAGGAGGCACCCGCAGAAGAGACAGCAGAGGCACCGGCAGAGGAGACAGCAGACGGTGAGACATATACAGTCGGTATCTGCCAGATCGTTCAGCACGTTGCGCTTGATGCTGCAACACAGGGATTTGAGGAGGCTCTCGTAGCAGAACTCGGAGAGGGTAAGGTTACTTTCGATGAGCAGAATGCTCAGGGTGATTCAAACACTTGTGCAACAATCATCAATGGATTTGTTTCAAACAACTACAATCTTATTCTTGCAAACGCAACTCCCCCTCTTCAGGCAGCTGCAGCAGGAACAGACACAATCCCTGTTCTTGGTACATCAGTAACAGATTACGCAACAGCACTTGAGATTACTGATTGGACAGGAACTGTTGGAGGCAACATCTCAGGAACATCTGACCTTGCTCCCCTTGATCAGCAGGCAGAGATGCTCAAGGAGCTCTTCCCTGAGGCTAAGACAGTAGGTCTTCTCTACTGCTCAGCAGAGCCTAACTCACAGTACCAGGTTGATACAATCCAGACATATCTCGAGGGAATGGGATACACATGTACACAGTATGGTTTCTCTGATTCCAACGATCTGTCATCTGTATGTTCAACAGCATCTGATGCAAGCGATGTACTTTACGTCCCTACAGATAACACAGCTGCTGCAAACACAGAGCTTATCAACAACATCTGCTACGGCAAGACACCTATCATCTGTGGTGAGGAAGGTATCTGCTCAGGTTGTGGTGTAGCAACACTTTCAATTTCTTACTATGACCTTGGATACACAACAGGTAAGATGGCAGCTAAGATCCTTACTGGTGCAGCTGATATCTCAACAATGCCTGTAGAGTACGCTCCCAATGTAACTAAGGAGTACAACGCTGCAAATGCTGAGGCTCTTGGAATCACAATTCCTGACGACTACACAGCAATCGCCGCAGAATAATTTTTTCCGCAAAAAGATTATTGCGAAATACAGTACTATAATGAATTTTGTGCCCCAGAAGCCATAATTGGCTTTTGGGGTATGCTTGGTTTTTAGAGAAGTTAGAATTAAGGGTAAAAATATGAACGTAATGAATTTGATCAATGCTTTTCCCGGTGCGATTGCTCAGGGACTAATTTGGGGAATCATGGCAATCGGAGTGTATATCACCTTTCGTATCCTTGATATCGCCGACCTTTCAGTTGATGGCTCCCTCTGTACAGGTGGTGCGGTATGTATCATGATGATGCAGGCTGGATTCAATGTATGGGTATCAATGCTGGTCGCTCTGCTTGCCGGAATGCTTGCAGGATTGGTTACCGGCGTATTTAACACCTTCTTTGGAATTCCTGCGATTCTTGCGGGAATCCTCACTCAGCTCGGATTATACTCAGTGAACCTCAAGATTATGGGCAAGGCCAATCAGGCTATTAATGTTGACAAGTATAACCTGCTTGTTTCGCTCAGATATATCAAGGGTGTTTCACTGATTAAGAATACAATTTTTGTTGTTGCAATACTGATTCTGGTTCTCATTGGTGTGCTCTACTGGTTCTTCGGAACTGAGCTTGGGTGTGCACTTAGAGCAACTGGATGTAACGAGAACATGGCAAGGGCACAGGGTATCAACACTGACAAGGGCAGGATTTTAGGTCTTGTTCTCTCTAACGGACTTGTTGCCATCGCTGGAGCACTTCTTGGACAGTATCAGGGATTTGCTGATATAAATATGGGAAGAGGTGCAATCGTAATCGGTCTTGCAGCGGTCATTATTGGGGAGGCCCTTTTTGGAAAACTCTTCGATAATTTTGCGTTCAAACTTTTTACTGTAGGTCTTGGTTCTGTCATCTACTATTTTGTGCTTCAGATTGTAATCTGGCTGGGAATAGATACAGATCTTCTGAAACTCTTGTCTGCACTGGTGGTTGCAATATTCCTGGCGGTTCCTACCTGGAAGAAGCGTTATTTCACCAAGGTCAAGAAGGAAGATTAGGAGGTGCGATAGATGTTAGAGCTTATAAATATCAGTAAAACATTCAACCCCGGCACTGTGAATGAGAAGCAGGCACTTCAGGGAGTAAACCTCACTCTTGAGGACGGCGATTTCGTCACTGTAATCGGTGGAAACGGAGCCGGAAAGTCTACAATGCTTAATGCCATTGCTGGTGTGTGGCCAGTGGATTCAGGAAAAATCTTAATTGATGGACAGGATGTGACTGCACTTCCTGAGTACAAGAGGGCACAGTTCCTGGGCCGTGTGTTCCAGGATCCTATGACAGGAACAGCTGCGACAATGGGAATTGATGAGAATCTTGCTCTTGCAATGAGACGTGGACAGAGCAGGACTCTTAAGGTAGGACTTAAGAAGGACGAGAGAGATAATTACAGGGAACTCCTAAAGGGTCTCGGTCTCGGACTTGAGGACAGACTTACATCAAAGGTTGGACTTCTTTCTGGTGGACAGAGACAGGCACTTACCCTTCTGATGGCAACCCTCAAGAGACCTAAGCTCCTTCTTCTCGATGAGCATACTGCAGCGCTTGACCCTAAGACTGCAGCGAAGGTCCTGCAGACAACTGATGAGATTATCGCAAGAGACAATCTTACAACCCTGATGATCACCCACAACATGAAGGATGCCATTGCCCACGGCAATAGGCTCATCATGATGATGGAAGGAAAAATAATTCTTGATATCAAGGGTGAGGAGAAGAAAAATCTTACCGTTGAGGATCTGCTTCACAAGTTCGAAGAGGTGAGCGGAGAGCAGTTCGCAAGTGATAAGGCTATTCTGGGATAGTTTAGTCTTTGAAGTGTCATGAATAAATTTTCAAAACATATCAGTTCGCAGTTTAAGAATCCACGGGGAATAGGTGGAAAGGATGAAATTAGCACTTGCGCAGATGCGCAATTCGGGAAATATACAGAGCAATTTATGTAAGAGCCTTGATTTTATTCGTGAAGCATCTTTGAATGGGGCGGATCTAATACTGTTTCCTGAGGTGCAGTTGACAGAATTCTTTCCGCAGTACGAAGGAAGAGATGTCTCGAGTTATGGCCTTGAAGTGTCTTCGGACATTGTGAGAGAATTTCAGGATTCGTGCAGAAAAAATCATATAATGGCTGTGCCGAATATATATTTAAAAGAAAATAATAAATTCTACGATGCAAGCCTGTTGATTGATAAGAACGGTGAAATCAGCGGAATACAGAAGATGGTTCATATTGCCCAGGCCAGGCAATTTTACGAACAGGACTATTACGAACCGTCAGATAGTGGATTTCATGTTTTTGATACAGAATACGGAAAAATTGGAATTGTAGTGTGCTTTGACAGACATTATCCAGAGAGTATCAGGACAGAGGCACTTATGGGAGCAGATCTGATTCTGATTCCAACGGTTAATACAAAATCAGAGCCTTCAGAGATGTTTGAGTGGGAATTGAGAGTTCAGGCTTTCCAGAACAGTATTTGTATCGCCATGTGCAATCGTGTTGGCGTTGAGGATGAGATGGAATTTTCCGGAGAGTCAATCGTAGTTGATGCAATTGGAGAAGTATTAGTGAAGGCTGATGATGAAGAGCAAATCCTCTATGTGGGTATTGACCTTGAACAATCCGCATTGGTGAGAAATGCTAAGCCTTACACACAGCTTCGTAAGAAGGAATTCTATTTGTAGAAATGTTAGATTGGATTCGAAAACGAAAAAAGCCGGGGCAGTTGCCTTAATTCAAAAGTGATAATAGAGCCGGGGCAGTTGCCTCGGCTCGGTTTTGTTTTATGCGTTACTATCAGGTATTATTTATGAGTGCGTTTATACTCTTCGAACTCAGCCAGCAAAGATGCGTAGTTGGAGTCCTTCTCGGACAGCAGCGAGTCTTTTTCGGACAGCAGCGAGTCCTTCTCGGACAGCAGCGAGTCTTTTTCAGACAACAGCGAGTCCTTCTCTGCGATTTCAGCCCTCTGAGCCTCTATAGTTTCTTCGCACTGGTGTAAACGTCTATAGTATTCTTCGCGTCTGCGAGCTTCTTCCTGAATGTCAAAATTGTTAAAAAGCGACTGGATTTTTTCAACTGTTGCAACCATAAACGGATCCTCCTTTGCGATATTCTGCAAGTCCTCCCAGGATTTGGCAGTGATCAATTTACACCAGGCATCGAGCTTGAAGGATTTGTCCTGGGCTGTTGCCTCGTCAATTCGCTTCAAGTTTACCACGGAAAGCTTAAAATTGTCACTATAGATTTGGGTGTGGTCCTGATTGGTGAGCTGAAATGTATCGTAGAATTTATTGTTTTCCCTGAAGACGTCAAAGCATGTGAAACTGATTTGGTGGAGCTGTATGATTTCGGAGTAATCCTGTCCCTTTTGCAGCCCATCGAAGGATCTGGAGGAGTAGGAGAGTGTCCTATCGGTCCAGTTGCCCTCGTTCCTAACCTGCATTTCAAGATTTAATACTTTTTTGTTGTTCACAGTAACTCTTACATCGAGATAGAAATCCTTGCTTGCAATTGACTTGCCAAGAATAATTGGGTTGGTCACCTGGACATCAATCAGTTCCGGCTCAATCATCAGAAGCGCGCTGACTAACCCAGTGCGAGCCTCGGGGCATTCCTGCAGGACAGCCTTGAACATGTAATCGTTAGTCATGTTATAGGGAATAGGTCCGGTCAGCTGTTTTGAACAGGGCATTATTTGGTTGTTGTTTTTGTGCATAGGCAAAATACCTCCTTGTAAAAGAATAGATTTGAAAACTTGGGGATAGTGTCAAACCTGACAAAGATGTGATATCCCGACGTGTCTCCTGCCGAAGAATGGCGTCATCAACAAGAGTGAATGTATGATAGCATATTATTATGTTGTCTACAATAAAAAGAAGTGTACAAAAATATTTTAGTATAAATGATTTCCTTAATTTTCTCATGAATTTCCTGAATTTGGAGAATTATTCAATTTTATGAGACATCACGAATACAACGGAGATTTCTGTAAATCAATACCGTCGTTGTAAAAACAACCTAATCAGAGAG
>DCHL01000099.1:61655-64206 GCA_002317595.1 Lachnospiraceae bacterium UBA1753
CCGTTGCATAGCAGCCTGCCCGAAAGAACAAAGAAAACGCCCACGACAACCAGACGGTGTCGAGGGCGTATATACTTTTCTGAAGGGGATATTATCAATCCCGTAAATTCAGCAGAATTTCTTATTCGGCAGAATGCCTTATTCAGCGTCGCTCATTTCGTTGAGAAGCTTGGCTGTCTCTTCTGTAACAGTCTCCTCAGCCTCGTCAAGGAACTCGTCCTCAGCGGGAGCCTCAGCAGAAGCAGGAGCCTCAGCAGGAGTACCTTCTACATCAGCAGCCTCGGCTGCGAAGTCTTCAATATCATCGTCATCGTCGAGATCCTCAAACTCAAACTCCTCGATCTCAGCCTCTGAATCGCTCTTTACTATATTTGATACTGTATCAGAAACAGTGCCGGCAACAGCTACAACCTTATCGCCGATATCAAGCACGGCCTTCTTGAGTGCTTCCTTTGCCTCATCCACAGTCTCCTGAGAGATGTCAATGGGGAGAATGTCGCGGAGTTTTTTTTCTGTCTGAACTGACTGCTCAGCCTCGTCCTTGAGATATGACTCAAGCTCCTCATCAACGTCGTCGTCCTCGAAATCATCGAAGTCGTCGAAATCATCATTTGCTGCTTCCTTGCTCTTATAGTAATACACAGCACCAGCTGCTGCACCGATTACTGCTGTGAGTGCCAGGAACTTACCTAATTTATTTGCCATGTCCGGCTCCTTTCAAATGTTGCTGAAAAAATATCTGCATTGAAATAGCGTCAAGTATAAATTGAATTACTGACCATAATATTTTATATTATAATAAGTGAAAAATAAAGGGTGTAAGGATAAAATCTTTATGAGATATCTGGAAAAAAATAAACGAATAGTATGTCTGGCGCTTACTGTAATTATGACTGCGGCCTGTCTTGGCGGATGCAAGGAAGTGGAAAAGAGTACTGAGATAGTGCTCACAACTGAATTTGCTGAGGATGAAGTGTTCAGGATTAACAGGAAACCCTGTATTCTTCCTGAGGTGAATGTATATATGCGAACCACGCAGGACCAGTATGAGAGTGTGTTTGGCGCGGAAATCATGGACAAGGAAATTGATGGTGATACGCTCGGAAATCAGCTGAAGGACACAATCCTCGCAAGACTTGCGCAGATTAAGGTAATGAATCTCCTCGCCGAAGACAGGGGGATTGAACTGTCTGAAGATGAGACGAAGCTGGCGCAGGAGGCTGCCGAGGCATATGTTTCACAACTTTCTGAACAGGAAATCAGTGACATGAAGATCACAAAGGACATTGTTGCAGAAATGTATGGTGAGTATGCTCTCGCCAACAAGATTTACGAGGTAGTTACCAAGGACGTCAATCCTGAGATCTCTGACGATGAGGCAAGGACAATCACCGTGAAGCATATACTGATTAAGGACTACGATCAGGACCTTAATGGTTCGAGGCTGGAGGTATCGGATGCCGAGCGGTTTAAGCGGAAGGCCAAGGCCCGCAGGATTCTTGAGTCGATAAAGGGCGGAGAGGACTTTGACGAGATGGCCAAGGAGTACAGCGATGATGAACAGGTGGTGTATTCCTTCGGCAAGGGTACAATGCCTGAGGCATTTGAGAAGGCGGCCTTCAACCTCGACAATGATGAATTATCGGACATCGTCGAGACTGAGTATGGCTTCCATATAATCAAATGTGTCAGTACCTTTGATAAGCAGGAGACTGATGCCAACAAGGAGAAGATTGTCCAGGAGAGGAAGAATGAGGCTTTCAACGAGACCTATTCCTCATTCGTCGAGACGCTTTACTCGAATCTGAATGAGGATCTGTGGAATTCACTGGATTTCTCATCAAATCCTGATGTGACGACCACCAATTTCTTCGATGTTTATAATGAATACTTTAAGTAAAAGATATATATAACAAATCCTTCAAGCAGATGTGTACAACGAATACTTCAAATTGATGAGTTTATAAAAATTTTATTAGCACTCGTGGTAAATGAGTGCTAATTTGTATTGATTTTTCTTTCAGTGGAGACTATTATAATTTCTGTTGGAAAAAATATATTCTGACACAATCTTGATATTAATTTTTTCAAATAGAAAGGAAGTAAATAAAATGGCAGGACGTGGAAATCTTTCAATTAACAGCGAGAATATTTTTCCTATTATTAAAAAGTGGATGTATTCAGACCACGATATTTTTTACAGAGAGCTTGTCTCTAATGCATGTGATGCGATCACTAAGCTTAAGAAGCTTGAGATGATGGGTGAGTGCGAGCTGCCCCTTGATTACAAGGCAAGAGTTGACATTATTGTCGATGCAGATGAGAAGACTATCAAGGTTATCGATAATGGTCTTGGAATGACTGAGCAGGAGGTTGAGGAGTACATCAACCAGATTGCATTCTCAGGAGCTACTGACTTCCTCGAGAAGTACAAGGACAAGGCAAATGACGACCAGATTATCGGTCACTTCGGACTCGGATTCTACTCAGCATTCATGGTTGCTGACACTGTTGAGATTGATACACTTTCATATAAGAAGGATGCAAAGCC
>DCHL01000108.1:0-934 GCA_002317595.1 Lachnospiraceae bacterium UBA1753
CTAATACACTTTGTATATCTGATAAAATGTGCTACAAGGTAACGCCCTGCTTAAAGATTGCAAGGTCTCTGAAGCCTTCTTCCTCACTCTTCACAAGCTGTCCTGAAGCAACCCTGATAACATACTCATATAGCTCGGCTGCAAGAAGGTCTATCGTCATTCCCTCATTAAGAAGTCTTCCGCAGTCAAAATCAATCCAGTTGCTCTTCTTTGCTGCCAGCGGCGAATTTGTTGAAAGCTTAACAGTCGGTACAGCTGTCGCAAATGGTGTTCCGCGTCCGGTTGTAAACAGTACAATCTGTGCTCCGCTCAGTGCAAGTGCAGTGCTTGCCACCAGGTCATTACCTGGTGCAGAGAGAAGGTTTAACCCCTTCTTCTCAATAGGCTGCGCATACTTTAACACATCCATTACCTTTGATGAGCCTGACTTCTGTGTGCAGCCAAGCGCCTTATCTTCAAGTGTGGAAATCCCACCGGCCTTATTTCCCGGCGAAGGATTCTCGTAAATCGTCTGGTTGTGGAACCTGAAATAATCCTTGAAATCCTTTATCAGTTTGACTGTTTTCTCAAAGACCTCTTCATTAATGCATCTATCCATGAGAATTGTTTCCGCGCCAAACATTTCCGGAACCTCAGTAAGTATCGTGCTTCCGCCAAGGAGGGTAAGGTAATCCGAGAATCTTCCGACAATTGGATTAGCTGTAATTCCTGAAAGTCCATCAGAACCACCGCATTTAAGCCCGATTACAAGCTTATCGACGCTGATTTTCTTACGCTTCTCCTTCGAGGCAAACGCTGCCAGCTCACGCATGATTGCAACACCGTCAGCAACCTCATCCTCTGTGTCCTGACTCTGCAGGAATCTCACCCTGTCCTTATCATAATCACCAAGATAGTCCATAAGAACTGCAATGTTGGAATTCTCACAGCCAAG
>DCHL01000108.1:1018-3189 GCA_002317595.1 Lachnospiraceae bacterium UBA1753
TTCTCCTGATCATCACCCATCTGAGAGCAGCCGTAGGGATGCGAGTAGCTCACTACCGCATCAATATTCTCACCGACCAGGTCCTGACACCTAGAGGATATGGCCTTTGCAACGGAGTTGACACAGCCCACCGTTGGAACTACCCAAAGTTCATTCCTGACTCCAGCCCTACCATTTTTCCTCTCATAACCCAGGAAAAATGCATCCTCCTTCGATGGAAGTCCACTTTCATCAACGGGATACTCTTCCTTGTGATACTCGTACTCAAGGTCATCACCAAGACCGGTCTTCACATTCTGAACATGAATATGCTCTCCTGCCTTGATATCAGCTTTCGCATTGCCGATTGAAAAGCCATATTTTTTCACAGAATTTCCTGAAAAAATATCAGCGAGTGCAAACTTGTGTCCTCTTGGTATTCCATTTATCAGGGTTATTTTTTCCCCGTCAATAATTAATTCCTCTCCTGCAGATAAATCGCGAAGTGCAACCGCAACGTTATCTGCAGGATGAATCTTAACAAAATCCTGCATTAGTATGCCTCTTTCTGCTGCAGAACAAAACTGTATGCCTCGCTCATGCCCTTCTCTTCGATGAGGCTGTAATATTCCTCAACAAGCGGAATCATCTCTGTGAGGTCATTATCCCAGTAATCCTTGCGGTTCAGGATGTCCTTGACAGATGCCGTCTTCATGAACTGCATAATCTCCTCTCCGTCATTTGAGTTATCAGTGCGGTAGAAGGCGATAAGAGCTGCCATGGAGAATGTAAGGGCGGGCGGATATGCTCCAAACTTCTCCTTGTACTCAAGGATTGTCGGAAGCACTCTTACCTGGAACTTGCTGACTGAGTTAAGTGCAATCGAAAGCAGCATATGCTTAATGAAGGGATTAGAAAATCTCTCAAGCACAGCCTTTCCAAAATTAATATCAGTCTCAGTATTTCCAAGTGTAGGTACGATCTCATCAAAAATGCATTTCTTAAGGAATGCAGAAACGGTCTCATCCTTCAGGCATTCTCCAACTGTTGTAAGTCCATAGAGGTATGCACCAAGAACCATTGAAGTATGTCCACCGTTCAGGATGCGGACCTTCCTTCTCTTGTAAGGCTTGACATCGTCTGTCCAGACAATATTGTAGCCGGCCTTGTTGAAGGGAAGCTCATCCTCGTGATGACCTTCGATTACCCAGAGGTGGAAAATCTCAGCCGTATCAAGCATGTTGTCCTGATAGCCGATCTCCTCCCAGAGTTTCTCTGCTTCGTCCCTAGGGTATCCTGTTACTATTCTATCTACGAGTGAGTTGCAGAAATCATTCTCACTCTCAATCCAGTTCTCAAAATCTTCTCCGAGTTCCCATAGCTTTGCATACTTAAGCACACATGCCTTAAGATTGTCAGCATTATTGTCAATAAGCTCGCAGGGAATCAGGATGAATCCCTTGAGTCCAAGCTGAAATCTCTTATAAAGGAGCTGTGTAAGCTTAGCCGGGTATGACTTTGCAGGGGCATCAGTGAACTTCTCAGTTCCTAAATACTCAATACCTGCCTCTGTTGTATTTGAAATGATAAAGCGGAAATCAGGATTCTCCGCAAGCTTCATGTAATCTTCATTCTGTGTATAAGGATTAATGCAGCGTGATACTACATCAATGTGGGTTCTCTCATTAACCACATCTCCATCCTGTATTCCACGAAGGTAAAGATTGTATTCGCAGTTCTGTGACATAAGCATGTCGCACATACCCTTTTCAATAGGCTGAACGATAACAACCTTTCCTTCCCAAACACCCTTTTCATTAAGTTTATAAAGAAAATAATCTACGAATCCACGAAGGAATCCACCCTCACCAAACTGAATTACTCTTTCCTTTGCCATAGTAATCTGTCCTCCGAATCAAATTCAAAAATTCTTCGCATTTTTTCAATATACAGGCTCTGGTTCCACGGAGAAACCAAAGCCTGCTTGCCTGCAAATATAATATTTTTTACCTACCAAATAATGTAGGAAGTGCCATACTGATCTCAGGAACAAAGGTGATGAGAAGCAGCGCGATAATCATACATACATAGAAAGGAAGTGTTGCCTTTACAACTCTTTCCATCTTTACGTGTCCTACTGCTGAACCGATGAAAAGTACGGCACCTACAGGAGGTGTAAGAAGACCGATTCC
>DCHL01000061.1:0-1758 GCA_002317595.1 Lachnospiraceae bacterium UBA1753
GTATTTTAAGTAAGTGCAGGAAGCATTCAAGGGAAAGAGGCAACGAACGAGGACGAAACCTTCATCTGCGTTGCCTGGGCAGCGTATTTTAAGTAAGTGCAGGAAGCCCGGGGCATAATGAAGGGAGCCCAGGGGGGCCGTGATTGACCTTATTCCTATAATAATGTAAAATAACATCATCTATGCCTTGAGGTATTATTTTATGATGTTTAACTCTATGCAGTTCGCAATCTTTTTCCCGGTTGCGGTGCTGTTTTATTTTGTAATTCCATATAGAGCGAGGACGGTTTACCTGCTGGCGCTGAGTTATTTTTACTACATGTGCTGGAATCCGAAGTATGCTCTTCTGCTGCTTGCCTCCACAGGAATAACCTATGTAAGTGGCCTTGTGATCGGAGCAGAAACAGGAGGAACGGGAGCCACAGGAGGAAAGGGAGCCACAGGAGGAAAGGGAGCCGAAAGCGGAAAGGGTGTCGAACGCGGAGAGGGAGCCAAAAGTGGAACGGGAGCCGAAAGCTCGGCCAGGCGCAAGCTTGCGGTTGCAGGTTCCTTCGTTTTGAATCTGGCGATTCTCGGGTTCTTCAAGTACTTTAACTTTGCGGTGACGTCTGTGCAGTATGTCGCGGAAAAAATAGGTGTGGAGGTTTCCACGCCCGCTTTTGATGTGCTTCTGCCCGTTGGAATTTCCTTTTATATCTTCCAGGCACTCTCATACACCATGGATGTATACAGGGGGGAGATAGAACCAGAGCGGAATTTCTTTAAGTATGCGCTGTTCGTGTCCTTCTTCCCACAGCTGGTGGCTGGTCCCATCGAGAGGTCAAAGAACCTGCTGAAGCAGTTTGATGAGAAGCATGATTTTGATTATGACAGGGTTCGTGAGGGTCTCACCAGGATGCTCTGGGGCTTCTTCATGAAGCTCGTGCTGGCGCAGCGGCTTGCGATAATAACTGACCTTATTTACGATTCCGCAGCAGACTGCACTGGATATCAGATGTGCATCGGAACCTTTGCATTTGCCTTCCAGATTTACTGCGATTTTGCGAGTTATTCAGAGATAGCAATCGGAGCAGCCCAGGTTATGGGATTTTCGCTCATGGAGAACTTCAAACAGCCCTTCTTCGCAAGGTCCTGCAAGGAGCTGTGGAACAGATGGCACATTTCGCTCAACACCTGGTTCAGGGATTATCTCTATTTCCCACTGGGCGGTTCGAGAAAAGGAAAAATCAGGAAGCATGTGAATCTGATGATCGTGTTCCTCGTGAGCGGACTTTGGCACGGAGCGGCCTGGACCTACGTTATCTGGGGCGGCCTGTCAGGACTCTTCCAGGTTCTGGGAGAAGTGCTCATGCCCATCAGGAAGAAGATTGGCGGAGCAGTGAGGTACAATAGGGACAGCGTAATCGGAATTATTTTTTCCACAGTGTGCACCTTCCTGCTGTTCTGCTTCTCACTTGTGTTCTTCAGGTCCGAGTCGGTGGCTCAGGCACTGATGATAATGGGAAAAATATTCACGGGGTTTGGACTGTCAAGTGTGCTTACGACATCACCCTTCTCACTTGGCCTTGGAGCCTACCACCTGATGATTCTGGTGCTGGCCATGGCAATCCTGCTGGCGGTGGATCTGTGCCGCGAGAATGGAATTGGCGCCGCAAGGCTTGGGCAGGCACCGTGGTACGTGAGATGGGGCGTGTATTTTGTGTTTGTCGGGCTGATACTGCTCTCGGCGAATTTCGGCGCCGAGGAGTTTATATACTT
>DCHL01000061.1:1816-3241 GCA_002317595.1 Lachnospiraceae bacterium UBA1753
GAAATAATGGCGTGGGAACTTAAGCATGACCTGTTTAGCAAGGGTTTTGTGCGCGGATTTGCCTTCTACTCATATCTGAGGAGGGAGCTTGTGAATACGGCGCTTAACTCAAAAGCGCAGGTTGCAACGGACCCCTTTGCATCAAAGGGCCAGGAGGACACGGGACTTAAGCTCTTCATGAAGCTTACAAAGCGCGGACTTAAGACGGATGTGAGGAATGCGGACCTCCTTATTTTGTGCCATCCCAGGAGGCAGAAGAGCGGGGATGTGTATGAGAGTGTGTTCACGGACTTCCTGACTGAGGAATTTCCAAACAGCGTGACGCTTGAGAGGCTCTTTGACAACCACTCGCACTATGAGCCGGCACTTACAAAGAACCTTTGCTATACAGATCAGGTCACGCTCAAGAGCTATGTATACAGAATCTTCAAGCAGAAGCTGTGCAAGAAGGAGTACCAGGCGATAAAGAATGAGGTCAGGGCAATCATGGAAGAGCCCATGAAGGAGCTTGAAGAGGCTGCCGGGATTGACCTCAAGAAGAAGACCTACTATGAACGTGCGGTCACACTCTATTATTTCTGCAAGGTGAGACGCCCTGACTATGAGAAGTTCCTTGATAAGGTCCGTCCCAAGGTCATGGCGGAGGTTGTGTGCAAGAGCGTGGACGCCATGCTGCTTAATGACATCTGTAAGGACAGGGGAATTCCCGTTGTGGAGCTTCAGCACTCGCTGCTGGGCGGCATTGCAAAGTATCCTGCGGGGATTTACGAGAAGCAGTCGCCTGATTACTATCTGTCCTACTCGGATTACTGGTCAGATTACCAGACCTATCCGATACCGGAGGAGCGCGTTCATGCCTGTGGCTCAGTTTACTTTGAGCGTCAGGTGAAAAAATATAAGACCGAGAAATCTTCAAAGGGCGATGGTAAGCCGACCATCCTCTTTATCTCCGGACCGACCTACGGCAAGGCGATGGCCCAAACAGCTGTCGGTCTCAAAAAAGCGTCCGGCGGAAACGTAAATATCATATACAAGCTCCATCCCGATGAGTTCGGAAGCTGGAGAAAGCTGTACCCTGAGCTTGAGGAAAATGAGATTAACGTTATTGACTCAAGGGATGTCAGCATCTATGAGTATTTCAACGATGCGGATGCTCAGGTAGGTGTGTTCTCAACAGCAATCTACGAAGGACTGGCATTTGACATTGATACATATATTCTCGACAATCCCTTCGCCGGGGAGTTCGTGAAGTTCTGTGAGGATGGATACGGGACCCTTATTAGAAATGGCGAGGAACTGTATGCTGAGATAGAGAAGAGAGCGGCTAAGGCGGATTCAGACAGGAGCGAGAAGAACAGTACAGTAGTAGCGGGTGCGGCAGAAGCAGATGCGGAAAATGCAGTAGCGGGTGCGGCAGAAGCAGGT
>DCHL01000061.1:3272-7159 GCA_002317595.1 Lachnospiraceae bacterium UBA1753
CGGAAACTGAAGCAGCAGGCGCAGAAGGAGCAGGTTCATCCCTTGCAGAGAAGTTCTGGAAGAGCAACGCCAGGGAGAATATTGTCAGAGAGATTAAGAAGATTATGGCAGAGCAGATATAGGCTGCTTTGCTCAACGTGTTGTACATCTGTCACTGGAGTATGGCATAGATAACGGTGAGGGCAATTGGGCAATCAGGATTCGATTTCAAAAAAAGCCTTTAAGGCAGGCACCTGGTACACCATAAGCAATTTCCTGCTTAAGGGTGTCGGGTTCATAACAACGCCTTTCTTCACGAGGCTCATGAGCAAGAGCGAGTATGGTGACTACAGCAACTTCACTGCGTGGCTCTCCATCATCGCGATCCTTGTGACTCTTGAGATGAGCGGCTGTGTCTACAGGGCAAGGTACGACTACGAGGATGATTTTGACGGATTCCTATCGTCAATCATCGTGTGTGGAACTGCAATCACTGCAGTCTGCTATGCTGTGGTGTGCCTGTTTATGCCGATTTTTGAGCGGATATTTGACATGCCGCCGATTTACATACATCTGATGTTTGTGAATGTGCTCATCTCGCCTGCTCTCAACATAATGCAGGCCAAGCACCGGATACTTCAGAAGTATAAGAGCTTCGTGGCAGTGTCCATTGGCTCGACAGTGGCTTCTACGCTGATTTCGCTGTGGTGCGTAATGTATATGCAGGACAAGCTGTTTGGCCGCGTGTTTGGTATGATCGTGCCACTGCTTGTTGTGTACCTCATTGCCTACATAATGATGGTGGGCAGGGGCAAGGTGCTCTTTAACCGTGAGTACTGGAAGTACGCCGTGGCGTTTTCACTTCCTCTTGTGCCGCACCTTCTGTCAAATACCATTCTCGGGTCCTCGGACAGAATCATGATTAAGCAGATGTGCGGAGCTGACCAGGCGGCAATCTATTCTGTGGCCTACTCCTGCGGAATGATTATTTCCATCCTGTTCACGTCACTCAATCAGGCCTGGGAGCCCTGGCTCTTCGACCGTGTGCACGAGAAGGATTACCCCTCGGTAATCAAGGTGTCAAGGTACTATCTGCTGTTCTTTGTAGTGCTTGTCATGGGCAGCATCCTCGTGGCACCAGAGCTCATCTGGATTATGGGCGGAAAAAATTATTACGAGGCTGTATATGTCATCCCGCCAGTAATGGTTGGCTATGGATGCAAGTTTGCTTACACCTTCTATGTAAATATGGAGAGGTTTGAGAAGAAGACAAAATATATTTCGCTTGGCACCATGATTGCTGCCGCTGCGAATGTGGTACTTAATTTTATTTTTATCCCCGTATTCGGGTACATGGCTGCAGCATATACGACGCTCGTCGGATTCCTTGCCCTCGTGGTACTTCACTACATCATGAGCAAGAGAATGGGACTCACGGATATGTATGACAACCGATTCCTGTTTCTGATGGTTGCGGTGATGATAGTCCTTGGAATATCTGCGCAGGCCCTTTACCTGCTGCCGACACTGGCAAGGTGGGGAGTGATTGTGCTGCTGGGAATCCTGGCACTGGCACTTGCGTATCCCATGGCGAAGAAGATGGGACTGCTCAGGAAGTTTATGAAATAGCCTGGGAAGTTTGTGAAACAGCATAGGTCTTTCAGAACTGTGCAGATGGTTTGGAGATATATTAAGTTTACATGAGGAAAACAGTCGTTAACCTTATAATTAAATTACTGATTCTGGGTATTCCGCTTTATGTACTCATGCTTTATGCATTTCTGTGCCCTATGAAATTTATGCCCATCGAATACACGATGTGGCAGGAGGAGAAGGACTACGTGGCAGCGGGCGAGAGCGTTGACACGGTCATCATCGGGGATTCCAGGGCGAAGTCCGGAATTATTCCTGAGATTCTTATGGAGGATGAAAGCTGGGGGAAGGTGTATAATATAGCAGTTGGCGGAGCAACGCCCATTGAGATGTATTATGCACTGAAGGGATACATTGAGAATCACGGCGCCCCAGAGCGCGCCATGATAATTTTTGCCCCATATCATTTCTGTGATATCGACAACTGGGGACAGACCATGAGCTTTAACTACCTGAGTGCGCCGCAGTTACTTGAGGTGTATGCGCAGGCTGTGAAGTGCGGCGAGACAGAGAAGCTAGGGGATCATTTTTTCACAGATGAGTTATCCTACAGGCTCAGGCTCCCGAATAAATATATGGATTCAATCTATAACGCACGAATCTTCAGGAGAAGCGCTGAGAATCAGGGAAAGTATGACAGTGTCAGGGCTGACGGCGGTTACACTGAATTTGGCAGTGAGCACGGAAACGACGGTCAGAGCTATGAGACACATCACCCTGAATTTGACAGTTCTCAGCTCGTTGTAGATTACTATTTCAGGCTTATGGACCTGTGCGAGGAGAATGGCATTGATACACATATTGTCCAGGCTCCGATGAACGAGACCTCGACGGAGCTTGTTACGGATGCATTCCTTGCAGGATACAGGGACATGCTTGCTAAGGTGATGGAAGAGCACCCCACCTTCGGGGTGGAGATGGATGTACCTGAGTACAATAATAAATATTTTGGTGATAATAATCACCTGAACCGCGAAGGTGCGGAGAATTTCACGGCGGAGGTGCGAAGCGGTGTTTTGCCGTGAGCTTCAATCAGCCGTGCTATAGGAGGTAGCAAAATGACAAAGAAACAGTTATTCAGAGAAATTATAGAGTGGGTCGGTGTATTGGTGGCGGCTCTTGTTTTCTCGCTGTTTATCAATTTCTGCATAATCGTTAATGCGAAGGTGCCTACATCGTCCATGGAGACTACAATCATGACGGGCGACAGGGTCATCGGCTTCAGGCTTTCCTACGCTTTTGCAGAACCCAGGAGAGGGGATGTCCTCATCTTCAAATTCCCTGATGACGAGAAGGTGCTCTATATTAAGCGTCTCATCGGAATGCCCGGGGACACAGTTGAGGTTAAGGACGGCGGAGTGTACGTCAATGGAAAGCTTCTCGATGAGCCTTACCTGAATGTGGTTACTGAGGGAGAGTTTGGACCCTACACTGTACCTGAGGGACAGTACTTTATGATGGGTGACAACCGAAACAACTCGGCTGACTCAAGGTACTGGAAGCATACATATCTTGGCAGGGACAAGATCGTGGGAAAGGCGATTTTCAGATACTACCCCACCTTTGAGATTCTGAAGGATTATTCAGTGGACAATTAGGCAGCTGATAGTCAGAAAGCCGAGAGTTAGAAAAGGAAGATTAATATGAGCGGATATATGGATAATATTAGGCTTGTCACACCCTACACACCAGGTGAGCAGCCACAGAGAAAAGTAATTAAATTAAATACAAATGAGTGCCCCTACCCTCCGACACCGAAGGCTGCGGAGGCACTTAGACAGATAGATGTTGACAGGTTAAGGCTCTACCCTGACCCTAAAGCTGAGGCTCTTGTTGCAAGCTGGGCGAAGTTCATGGGACTTTCAGAGGATGAGGTGTTTGTAGGCGTTGGTTCGGATGATGTTATTTCAATGTGCTTCCTGACATTTTTTGCAGGGAAGAAACCCATCCTGTTCCCGGACATCACCTACTCCTTCTACGATGTGTGGTGCGATGTCTACAGGATTCCCTACGAGGTGAAGGCTCTCGATGAGAACTTCGAAATCAGGAAGGAAGACTACATTGGCGTGGAGAACGGCGGTATCGTAATTGCTAATCCCAATGCGCCAACCGGTGTACAGGCAGACCTTGACATGATTGAGGAGATAATCAAGGCCAATCAGGACTCCATCGTAATCATTGACGAAGCCTATGTTGACTTCGGCGCTACGAGTGCGACTCCCCTTATCAGGAAGTACGACAATGTCGTGGTTGTA
>DCHL01000001.1:0-3756 GCA_002317595.1 Lachnospiraceae bacterium UBA1753
GCAATCTGTTACCGTTTTTTCAAGGAGAGCAATCCTGATAAGAACACATCGGCATTTTTGGATGCAGTGATTGAGAAGGCACGCAATGTCAATAACGCATCTATTGCGGGGCAGCATAAGGCACATGTCAACACGATTGAAGAAAAGATTGCCGCGATGCGTGATGGCGACCTCTGTTATGTGAAGAACCACCTTGAAAGGCTCAAGGCAGATCTTGAATCAATTAATGAGGCACTTAGAAATCCGGCGTCCATGTTTCATGCAGGAAGCGGAAAGAAAGATGAGGAGGTGTGAATATGGTAATGCATAGGTATGGTGGTTGTGACGGCGTTCGGGACGGTTATGAATACCGCAACCGTTTTGAACAGGTTCTTGCAGAAATAAAAGCTGCGAAACCGTCCTGGGCGACTCCTGTCATGCTCTTTGGCCTGACTGTGGGGTTCAGTTCAATGGATGGACTCACGCTCTATTCAATTTTTGATGCGTGCTTTGTTCAGAGCGCATTGATGGGAAAAGTTATGGCGGCAGGTATCGCGGTTGTACTTAATATTCTGCCTCTTTTCATCGCAAGAAATCTTCATCTCCTGAGCGACAACCTGGAGAAGAATGCCAAAATGATGCTTGCAATGTACATTACTGGATTCTTTTTAATATATGGTAGTACCGTATACCTTCGCTTTGCTTTTAAGGATACCTATGGAACTGAGAGGCAGGAAGCCACCCTCGAAAATACGGCGGCTGATGTCGATTCACAGGAGTCTGATGAAGACGTGGTCAATGAGAAGAAGGCGAATGCCGCAGCAACACTTCTTGCAATTTCGCCACTCATTACATCACTTTTGGGCTTCGGAATTGCATATGTAAGTGACAATCCTCTCGAAAAGAAGATTGAGGAGTGTAAGATTATCAAGGTTGAGAAAGAGCAGGAAATCGATGAGACGGAGGCTGCTATATGTCAGGCGGAATTTGTATTAAAGAATGGTATTGCGACCATGGTGAATCATGACGAGGAACTCATGTATGCCGCCCTTGATAACAGTAATGCAATGGCCGAACTCATGAAGGCCAGAGCAAGGAACCTTCTTGCTCAGTACCTTGGTGATGCTCAGTCAATCAGCAAGTTGTCATACGAGATGAAGGAACCTGAAACCGACAAGGCGGATGCATTTGCTGATAGCCTTTCTGCCACTGGCTTTGACATCGAGGATATGGAGCTCATTGATGAGGCAGCTTAGGGAGAACCCCTGACCAGCCTCCGACGATAGGAGGCGGCAATACATATGGTATCTAAAAGAAAAAATGAGGAGGATAGGGTATGAGATTTGGAAAAATATTGATTACAGCTGCCCTGGCGGCAGCACTTACCACAGGCTGTACTCCTTTGGGAAACGCTCTTGGAAGCAGCATGCTTGGTGGCGGCAGCGGACATGAAAAAGGCGAAGCGGCAATTGCCCTCACAGTGGTCCGCGGTGATAATAGCAATGAAACTGACATTCCCTATAATGCAAAGACAGTAACCGACCTTGTGTATCAGACCTGCTACACATACGGGACAGTCGCATTTGCCAACGCCGACGGAGACTGCAAGGTAATTTTTCAGACAGATGTTCCTGAACCTGAGATTAAGGGACTCTCTGAAAGCAGGAAGAAAAAGATTGCTGAGGACCAGAAGAAACAGCTCATGGATGAGCTTGCCAAGGTTCGTCCCTGTGCTCCCGAGGTAAACACTCTTAAGGCAATTTCGCAGCTTGCGACCACCTACAAGAACTCAGACGAAGGCATGGATAAGGTGATGCTGGTTATGAACAGTGGCCTTACCACAACTGGATATCTCGATTTCACGAAGGGTTATCTGTCCCTGGATGCTGAGGAAGTCGTTCACAGACTTGAAGCCCAGGAGGCAATACCTGACCTGAGCGGTGTCGATGTGATCTGGATGTATCTTGGGCAGACAGCGCTGCCTCAGGAGGAGTTATCCGAGATTCAGAAGCACAGACTTCAGGACATCTGGGAAAAGATTCTTATCGCAGGTGGTGCCAAGTCAGTTACATTCACTGGGGATATTTCATCTGATAAGACGGACAAGGGTTATCCGACCGTTACACCTGTGGATGTGGAAAAATATGACTGCGAACCGTTTGATGATGATGATGATGAAACATTAGAAAAGGATGCCGGCGAAGAGGTAGGCATTTCTACTACAATACTTACCAGTGAGGAACTCAATTTTGTCGGGGATAAGGCAGAATTCATAGACAGTAATCTGGCAACAGCAGTTCTGAAGGGCACAGCGGAGCAGATGCTTCAGCTGCCGGACAATAAGGTGTACATCGTAGGGACAACTGCCACCGGTGATAAGAACTTTTGCGACGAACTGTCACTTCGGCGGGCCTATGCTGTCAGGGATGTTCTGGTCAGCCTTGGAGTTCCCGAGTCACAGATGATTCCGATGGGCCTTGGGTGCAGTGATCATTGGCATGTGCCTGATATCGATGGCAGTGGAAGACAGATTGAAGAGGAGGCACGCAAAAATCGCAAAGTCATGATTTTCGACGTAAATAGTGACTATGCTGAGTGGATTCCCTAAGAAACGTCGTGCAACAATTTAGCAAGATTATTAACATTTTTACGATTTTTCTTAAACATCGCGTGTTTTATAACGTATAATAGTTAGAAACGCGCGGTGTTTCTATTTGATGTGGGAAGGCAGGGGATTTGGAATTATGAGAAAAAATTTTGCGCCAGTGTTGATGGCACTGCTTGCTGTTGTTATGTTAACCGGATGCGGCGTGGGACAGAATGCTACAACGGGACAGGAATCTTCAGGGCAGACGGATGAGAAGGCAGAGAAGTCCCCTGCTAATAAAGAAGCATCAGATGCAGCAGAAGTATCAGAAGCGTCAGAAGCATCAGACGCAGCAGAAGTAGCGGACAATAGTGAAAAGAATGATGCCCAGACCGCTGACGGAACGGAGACAATTGAAGGCTCGGTTGATGGAGTGGAGTACATACTTACCATTCACGATGACGCGAAGGCTGACCTTTTTGTAAAGAGCAGATATACCGATACCCACGCTAGCACAGACGAGTACACTGGTACGGTATCGGAAATAGATGGCGGATACAGATTTGATTATCAGGACAGCGCAGATGAGGAATGGAAATTTACATACGAACTGAAGGTTTCTAATGGTATGATTACCCAAATTGAGCAGCCGGACGACAAGGTTTCTGGAATAGTCGGAACCTATAAGGGAGATGATGAGACCCTTGGCGTACTTGACCTTAAAATTGAGCCGAGCGGATCGGCACAGATGAGGACCGGCTCTGGCAGTATTCTGAAGGGCAGTATCATGGACATTGACGGACGATGGGATCTTATGGTCAGTGATGAGGATAGCACGATTAATGTCGATTGGTACGTTGATTTCGATGGGAAAAAATTTACCCACGAAGAATACTCATTTGCAAGATATGCAGAATATGTCGGAGTGTGGGACTGCTTCGGAGATATGGGGCCCCTTCAAATTTCCTTCATTGACGGAGGGGATGCAAGTGCGAGCATGAAGATCGATGGGAAGCAGGTTCTGTTCAATGGCTCATATTACGTTGATTTCGAACTGCATAAGATTACTGGAGCGTATCTGACATCAGAGGAAGGATACACCCTCGACCTGACGCTCGAGATGGTTGATGGAACATATAATTATAGTGGAACCTTTGGAAAGCCATTATCGGCAGGTTGATTTGACTTTG
>DCHL01000001.1:3795-3927 GCA_002317595.1 Lachnospiraceae bacterium UBA1753
ATAAGTCTTTAGAAGTTTGATGCTATAGAAAAAGGAAACTTAAAAATATAGGAGAAGAGAAGGAGTAAGAATGAAGAAAAGAATGATGAACAGATTCCTCGTGGCGGCGCTTTCGCTCTCGATGGTATTTAC